>JADYYF010000072.1 GCA_020853795.1 Candidatus Zixiibacteriota bacterium | reverse complement strand
GATCCCGAAACCGGACTGCCGGCGCCCTCGTGTGAATTCCCGGCTGGTTCCGGACTTGAATACTTGTACCAAGGCGCGATCTGGATCGGCGCGATCGTAAACGGCGACACGCTGGTTTCAACCGGCCACGACGGCTGGCAGCACGTTTTCGAATTCTTTCCCGATGTCTGGCCTCAGGGCAGCATCATCAAGCGCTCCAATCGGCCGAACGATCCCAACTACGATCCGGAGGCAATCAGCGAGACCGATTACATCGCCGTCTACACTGACACTCTCACCGATCCCGCTTATACCGTCCCGAATCCGGACGACGGCCGCCCACACCTGCCGCTCGGTGTCCAGATTACTCAGGAATCGTACTCCTGGAGCCGGACCGAGTATGAAGAATTCATCCTGATGCGGTTTACCATCGAGAACATTCGGACAAATGTCTTAAATGGCCTCCGCGTTGGCTTCCTTTTCGATACCGATATTTGGCATCACGCCGCTCCCAACGGATTCACCGACGATCTCACCGGATCGCTGCGCATCGCCAGTCAATTCTCCGCCGACAGTCTCCTCGTGGCCTGGAGCGCCGACAACGATGGCGACCCGGATGACGGTCTCTGGACCCCTTACTCGCCGCGTGCGGCGTTCAGCACAGTCATGCTTGGAACCCCGCCCGGATCCGCGCAATCCTTCAACTGGTGGGTGTCGAATGGTGACGCGCTGCTGGATTGGGGACCGACGCTGGCATCAAATCTTCGCCCTCTCGGCACCGGCGGTCTCGGCACGCCCGCCGGCGACCGCAATAAGTACTTCTTCATGGGCAATGGTGAGCGTGACTACGATCAATTGTGGTCGGCGATCGACTTGAGCGCCGCCGGCTGGATGCTGCCGCCGACTCCCCTCCTGGCCGCCAACTTGGCCGACGGCACCGACACGCGCTACCTTCATTCGCTGACGCTCGGCGATCTGGCCCCGGGCGAGCGCGTCACGTTCGGACTGGCTGTCATTATGGGCCCCCAGTTGCATGCCCAGCCCGATAATTTTGCCGCCCTGTTCGACGCCCTGAATCCGCAGCCGTTCTACAACTCTCTGAATTTTGACGGCCTCAAGACCAACGTCGCAACCGCGGAAGCGCTTTACCAATGCCTCTTCGGCCCTAATCCCGGCGATGTTGATCTGTCCTGCCAGGTCGGCATCTCGGATATCGTCTTCCTGGTCAACTATCTCTTTGCCGGAGGCACGACGCCGCACGACCGCAATCGCGCCGACGTCAACGCCGACTGTCGCACTAACCTGGCCGATGCCGTCTATCTCGTGAACTATGTCTTTCTGGGTGGCGCTGCACCGCTGGAGGGCTGCATCGAGTAGTCGCTCCGGCAACCGACTCAAGGAGAGGCGATTTTCCGGCGCCTTTCCCGCCGTTGCTGTTCTCTCCGCAACTACTGTTTGACGCCCAGCGCCTCCAGCTCGCGCTTGGCCCGGCGACTGTTGGGGTCGATCTCGAGCGCGCGCTTCAAAGCGGTCACCGCCTGTACCGTGTCGCCCATCGACAAGTACTCGTGGCCGAGCGCCCATTGATTGAAGGCGGAATTCGGATTGAACTCGGCATTGAGCTGCAGCGCGGCAATGATGTCGGCATCCTTGTCCTCCGGCAGCGCGAACGCCAGGTGCACCAGCGCCTGCTCACTGAAGTCAAACGTGTGGCTGCCGTAATAGCGATTGCGCAGTGCGCGGTAAGTTGAGTCGACACCCGCCCATCCCTTGCTCTGATAGACCCGTTCCAGCAGGTCAAGCAGTTGTTCCGGACGCGGCTGCCCGCGGTGGCAAGTCACGCATTCGACCTGCACCCGTCGTTCGTGCAACTCCTCGATCTTGCCGATATACGCCTGATTAATATCGCGCGTCATCGTGATCATCGCGCGTGCAATCAGCTTTTCCTCCTTCGTATCCGCGGCAAAATCCATGTCGCGCGAACCCGGGGCCTTCGGCACGTGGCAAAAATCGCAGCCAACGCCGAGCCCCGAAGTGAACCCGCCCATCACATCCATCAGCGAGTCGTGGGAAATCGCGGGCGGCAAGACCTGGAGATTCGTCGGCTTGGGACGCTCTTGCTGCTGGCCCGTGGATGAACTGAAGACCAACAACAGCGCGGTGACGGCGCCGCTTATGGTGATCACGGCGAGTTTACGATGGCGCACAAGGCGCGAATGAACGTCGGACACGGTAACAATTCCTTTCCCGTTACGTGCAGAGGGTCGGCCTGGTGCCCGCGGCAACAATGGCAAAGCGAGCTTATTGCCGCCGGGCGCGAGCAGGACATCTATCGTTTAGTGTGGGTCAACTTAGTGGATGTTCCGACGTCGCACAACTCGATTTGCGACCAAATTCTCATCGCGCCGCTTACCGGACGCCGTGCTGCAGCTTCGCCGCCTGCACCGTGTTCGTCAGCAGCATCGCGATCGTCATCGGTCCCACCCCGCCGGGAACCGGCGTAATCCAGGCGGCTTTCGCCGCGCACGATTCAAAGTGGCAGTCGCCAACCACGCGATAACCCTTCTCCGCCGTCGCATCTTCCACCCGATTGATGCCGACATCGATGACCACCGCGCCCTCCTTGATATTCTCCCCCCGCAGGAATTCCGGCTTCCCCAGCGCCGTAATCACCACATCCGCGCGCCGCGTATGCGCAAAGATATCCCGCGTCGCCGAGTGGCACACCGTGACCGTCGCGTTCGTCGCCGGCCACTTCTGCATCAGCATCGCCGCCAGCGGCTTACCGACAATATTCGAGCGGCCGACAATCACCGCCTCTTTGCCTTTCAACTCGATTCGATAGCGCTGCAGCAACTCCACCACGCCCAACGGCGTGCACGACTGGTAGCGCGGCTCGCCGATCAGCAGCCGCCCGACATTGTCGGGATGGAAGCCGTCAACGTCCTTGATCGGATCGATCCGCAGGCACGCGGCAAATTCGTCGAGATGGTTCGGAATCGGCGACTGTAGGAGAATTCCCGAGAGCTTCGGATTCTGATTCAGCCCATCCAGCAACTGATAAAGCTCCGATTGTGTGATCGCCGCGTCCCGCTTGATCACTTCCGAGTAGATCCCCAGCTTCTTGCACGCTTTGGCTTTGGAATTGACGTAGATTTCCGAGGCCGGATCGTTGCCGACCAGCACTGCCGCCAGCCCCGGCACGATCCCCCGTTGCGCCAGCGCCGCGACTTCGGCCGTTAGCTCGTCCTTGATCTGCTTGGAGACCAACGTGCCGTCGATGATCTGCGCGCTCATGGCTCCTTTTCGTCCGACAGCGCCGCGTTCATCCCGTCGGGCGCATCCTTCGAGAATCGCTCGATGTTGATCGCGCGGCCGGTCTGATCGTCGATCTCGATGATCACCCCCTGCATCTTCACATCATCGGTCGCAACCTGGAACTTGTACGGCATGCCGGTCAGAAACCGCTTCACCGCCGCTTCGTGCTTCATCCCGATAATCGACCCGTGCGGGCCGGTCATGCCAGCGTCGGTGATATACGCCGTCCCCTTGGGCAGGATCTTCTCATCCGCCGTCTGCACGTGGGTATGCGTGCCGATCACCGCCGACACCCGGCCGTCAAGATAATGCGCCAGCGCCTGCTTCTCGGAGGTCGTTTCGGCGTGGATATCGACAATAATCACGCGCGTCGTGCCGTCCACCATCAGGAGTTCGCCGTCGGCGGTCTTGAACGGACAGTCAATCTCCTTCATGTAGATCCGCCCTTGCAGATTCATGGTGGCCACCATCCGCCCGTCAGCGAGTTTGTCGATGTACATTCCCGCGCCGGGCGCCCCCGAGGGAAAATTCGCCGGCCGAATCAGCTTCGGTCCATTGGCCAGATACTCGCGGATTTCTTCCCGATCCCAGATGTGGTTGCCGGAGGTTTGCAGATCGATGCCGTAAGAAAACATCTTCTTCGACATCTCTCTTGTGATGCCGAAACCGCCGGCGGCGTTCTCGACGTTGCAGATCGTATAGTCGATCCGCTTTTCGGCTTTCAGATCACGGAGTAGCTGGGAGATGATCCAGCGCCCCGGTTTCCCCATGACGTCGGCGATGAACATTATCCGCAAGTCAAACCTCGATCACTTGGCGTAGTCGACCGAGCGCGACTCGCGAATCACGGTAACTTTGATCTGCCCCGGGTACTCCAGTTCGGTTTCGATCTTGCGGGCAATGTCGCTCGCCAGGACCGTGGCGCCGATGTCGTCGATTTCGTTGTTCTCGACAATCACGCGCACCTCGCGTCCCGCCTGGATCGCGTACGATTTCGCCACGCCCTTGAACGACTCCGCAATCTCCTCCAGCTTCTCCAAGCGCTTGATATAGCCTTCCAGCGGTTCGCGCCGCGCCCCGGGTCGCGCGCCGGAGATCGCGTCCGCCGCCTGCACCAGGATGTCGTACGGCGAAATATGCGGGATGTCGTTGTGGTGCGAACCGACGGCGTTGATCACGTACTCATGCTCATTGTACTTGCGCAGAAACGCCATCCCGATCTCGGTGTGCGTGCCCTCGGTTTCGCGGTCGATCGCCTTGCCGATATCGTGCAGGAATCCGGCGCGCTTGGCCAACTCGGCATCGAGCCCCAGCTCCGCCGCCATCAGCGCGCACAGCGTCG
>JADYYF010000071.1 GCA_020853795.1 Candidatus Zixiibacteriota bacterium | reverse complement strand
TCGCGTCCCTGTGGTTTGACGCGCAGGCCGGAGACCGACCAAATGTGAATCATTCGCTCCCAGTCATCGCTGCGAAGCCCCCGATATTCGATGGTGTTACTCATCCGCGCCCTCCTTGCGGTGGAATTGGTCGACGATCTGCTGCGAGGCACGATGGGACACGATGTCGAGCAACTGCTGATAGGTCGTGAATCCGGCGGCGGCCTCGTCGCGCAGCAATTGGTTGAATTGCCCCGATTCGATCGCGTAGTAGATCGCTTCCAACCGCTTCATGAAAACGTCATCAAACAGCGACGGCATCGCCAACAGCGAGCCGTAGCCGGCGGTTTTGGACACGCGCGCGATCATGCCGGCCGGGCCATGCGCTTCGATCATTGCAGCCAAGAGCTTCAGTTGTTTGATCGTCTCCAGATACGCGTTCTCCGGCGCGAGGCCGCGATCGACCATGGTGCGGAACACGGCATCAGTCAGTCCGGCCAGTCCGCCGACGAGCAGAGTCTGTTCGCCGAAGAGGTCGCCAATCGTTTCGGCGGCGAAGGTCGTTTCGTAGATGCCGGCCGTGCCGGCGCCGATGGCATCGGCGATCGCTAAGGCCGTTGTTTGAGCGTGACCAGAGGCATCCTGCCCGACGGCAATGAAACACGAGAGTCCGGTACCACTGAGGTAGTTCTCGCGCAGATCGCGACCGGGGCCGTGCGGTGCAACGAGAGCGACATCATCAGAAGTGCGGAAGGCAATATTCTTGAAGTGAAAGTTTGAGCCGTGGAGCAGGACAATCGTTTGCGGCCGCGATGCGGATCGAAGGTACTTCTCAAAAAAGGCCGGTTGTTCGTGATCGGGAATCGCCATGATGACTATATCGCAAGCGGCGGCGCTGCTGAGATCGGCAACCTGCAGTCCTTCCGACGCTGCCAGTGTGCGCGACTTGCTCCCTTCACGTAAATGCACTGTTACCGCGCATTTGGAATCTCTCAGGTTGAGCGCAAACGCCCGCCCTTGCGAACCATAACCGATCACGCCGATGCGCTTGCCGCTGAGCACGGTGCGGTCACAGTCGGCGGAATGGAAGACGCGCAGCGACGACATTAGAGGTTCAGGTCTTTCAACGTGAAGATCGGCTCGAAGCGCACGTTCTTCGCGGCGAACGCTTCCGCGCCGCCCTGCAGCCGGTCCACCATGACGATCACCTTGACGACGGTGCAGCCAGCTTCTTGCAGCGCTTCAATTGCTTTGAACGACGAAGAACCGGTGGTGACGACATCCTCGACAACGACGACGCGCATCCCCGGTTTGAGCGGACCTTCGATTCGTTTTTCGCGGCCGTGCGAGGATTTCTCCTTGCGGATGATCAGCCCGGCGACCGGGGCGTCGCTCTCGTAGGAGAGCGCGGTCACGCCGGCGATAATCGGATCAGCGCCGAGAGTGAGACCGGCGATGGCGTCAACGTCCTCGTCCTTGATCATCTCGAGGATCACGCGCGACAGGTAGTTGAGTCCTTCCGGCATCAGCGACAGCAGTTTGCCGTCGATGTAATAGGTCGAGCGCTGGCCGGAGGAAAGGACAAAGTCCCCGTGCACTACGGCATTCTTGTTGACGAGTTCGAGCAGTTTGGCTTTCAGGGAATTCAGATATTCAGACACAACGACTCCTTCGTAGGTGGGGAGAAGATAGGCGCTGGTGTCGATGCTGTCAAGGCGGCGCTATTCGTAGCGCAAGGATTCGATGGGATTGAGATTGGAGGCTTTGATCGCCGGGAAGAGCCCGAAGGCGACACCGACGACCGATGCGAACAGGAAAGAGAGGATGATCGAATTGGGGGCGATACTGGTGCTCCATTTAGTGAAACTCGACAGCAGGAACGACGCGCCGACGCCGGCGCCGATGCCGATCAAGCCGCCGAAGATCGCAATGGTCACCGCCTCGATCAAGAATTGGAAGCGAATGTCGCGTTTGCGCGCACCGATGGCGATGCGGATGCCGATTTCGCGCGTGCGCTCGGTGACGGAGACGAGCATGATATTCATGATCCCGATACCACCCACCAGCAGCGAGACGGCGGCGATCGAAGCCAGCAGCATGGTCATGGTCTCCGAGGCCTGGTTCATGGTCTGGAGGAAATCGAGCTGGCTGCGAATCGAGAAGTTGTTTTCCTCGTCCGGGCGCAGTTTCAAGTACTTGCGCAGCACCTGCTCGACCTTGATCGAGACCGGGTCCATTTGCTCAACAGTCGGGACCTTGATTGAGATCTGGTTGATCCGTTCGGTGCCGAAGACCCGTTTTTGTGCGGTCAGAATTGGAATGATGACGGTGTTGTCCGGGTCGCCCCAGCCCTCGCCCTTCTCCTTGAGCAGACCCACGATCGTGAAATTGATGCCTTTGATCTTGATCTGCTCGCCGATCACGTTCTGGTTTTCGCCGAACAGCGTGGAGCGCACGGTCTCGCCGATGACGCAGACACGCGCACGGCGGGCATTGTCGGTGTTGGTGAAATAGGCTCCGCTTGAGACCGGCGAATTGCGCACCCACTCGTAAGCCGGCTCTGTGCCGAGGATTTGCGAGTACATGACGTTATTGCCGTACTTAACCTGCGTGTTCGAGTAGTACTCGGGCACGACCGCCTCAACGCCCTCAACCTCGCTGCGGATGGCCTCGAGGTGTTCGGCTTTCAGTTCGACGGTGGCGCCGGCGGCGCGATTCTGCATCGGGCCAAACGAGCCGGGGCGGACGGTGAGGATGTTGGTGCCGAGCGACTGGATTTGCGACTCAACCTGCCGCTTGGCGCCCTCGCCGATGGAAATCATCGTGATGACCGCACCGACGCCGATGATGATACCGAGCATGGTCAGCACCAGGCGGATGCGGTTGGCGAGCAACGCGCTCAACGCGACCGAAAACGATTCTGACAAATTGACGTTAGCCATCGTATCTTCTGCAAAGCGCACTTATTCTTGAGACAAGAAGCGGCGCGCAAAACCTGCACCTAATATACAGATTCGGAGCGAGGAAAATTCATGCCAGGTCGAAAAAAGTTGACCGCTGAGGAAGTCCGGGCGCTGTTGCCGACGGCGCCGGGCTGGGGTTATATCGACGGACGATTGCGCTCACAATTTCAGACGCTCAATTTTGCCAACGGCGTAACGCTCGTAAATCAGGTCGCGAGCATCGCCGACGAGTTGAATCATCACCCCGATATTCTGCTGACTTATCCGCGCGTTGTGATTGATATCTACACGCACGACATCGAAGGGGTGACCGAGATGGACTTCGAGTTGGCGCGGCGGATTACGGGGCTGTTGGCGTGAAGCGGTAGCCCACCCGGAGCGACATCGGTGGGTGGGGAAACAGCAACGAACAGCGGCAGGTCACATTCCGAACGGTTGATCTTGTACGCATTTCTTCATTCTACGTCGTGCGGAACAAGACCTACCGCAACGATGAGGACAACCCCCTAACCCCCTTTGCTAAGGGGGATTTGTCGCCGTCACACCGTGACCGACGCACCAGTCGGGTTTCGCGCTTGGGAGTGCGTCCGCGTAAGAAGGGGACAATAGCGCCGAGAAGTCGACCGATGGGCTGAACGCTATTTCCCGCCGGGTTCGGGCAGGTCTTCGGTGATGCCCGCCAGACGTTTGGCGAGGTCGACTTTTTCGTCAATCTTGCCAAGCGAACGGATCATTAGTTTGGCGCCGTCCGGCGAGCCGCCGCCGTGCATGCAGCCCGGTACGCCGGCGCCGATCGTGGCCCACTCGACCAGACGGGCGGCTTTCATGCGCGACTCCGCCGAGGCGCGCGCGCGCATATACTTGGCAATCAGGTGACCGTACTTCGTCGATTTGAAGTCCTTGTACGATGGAATGCAGCCGGTCTCGGCAATACCGCCGGCGATATCCTGCGCGATGCGCGAGGTCTCGTAGGGGAGCGTCGCCACGAGGACTTTGTTGACGTTCGACAGTAGTTGGTCCGAGAACCATGCGCCGGAGGGATGGCGCTTACCCATCGCTGCGGCGGCAATACCCATGCCGAAGGTGGTCTCGTTGTTGATCTGCATTTGAATCACTTTGTCCTTGAAGACCTTGGAATTGAGCCCGTTGGCGCGCGCAGTCAGCAGCGCCGCGCCGATCTTGACATCGCCCTGACCGGCAACGCAGCCGCCGATCGCCGCGCGATAATTGCAGATGAAATTGAGCACCGCGTTTTGCGCGAACTTGCACTCGCCCGCCATGAACACGCGCTCATTGGGAATGAAGACGTCCTCGAAGAACAGATACGCCTGCGTGATACCGCCTTCATCGACCGGCGCGTCGAAGCCTTCCTGGTATTCGCGGTCATCGCTGGGATGGCGCGTCTCAACGATGGTGAGATTCGGAATATCGCGCGGGATGACGAAGGAGACGGCATAGTCTTTGTCTTCCTCTTTGTAACCGGAACCGGGCAGCACGAAGATTTCATTGGCGGCCGCGATGCCGCAAATCATGACCTTGGCACCGCGCACGACGATGCCGTCAGGACGGCGCTCGACGATGCGCAGGAACATGTCGGGGTCATCCTGCTCGGAGGGCGCTTTGGCGCGGTCGCCCTTGGGATCGGTCAGAGCGCCGGAGATCGTGATATCGCGCTTCTGCGCGTCCAGGAGCCATTCCTTCAGACGGCGGTGGTAGTCGGTCCCATGCGCCTGATCAACATCGTAGGTGACGGCGTACATGGCATTCGTCGCCGTCCACCCGACGCAACGGCCGCCGGTGCAGGTGCCGGTCTTCTGGAACATCGTCCGTTTCAGCCGGCTGTTGGCCCACATGTCTTCCGGGGATTGGATCAACGACAGGTAGCGCGAGACCGGTTCGCCGGTCAGATGTGATGCGGTGAGAAAGGTGTCGTGATTGGCTGGATCGGCGGAGAGCTTGTAGATTTGTCCGTGTCCTTCGACGGTGCGGCGGGTCGCGGGATGGGTGGTGACATCCTCGATCAACTCATCGAATTTGTAGATGTTTGGTCGCATCCGCTTGAGCGATGCGAGGTATTCATCGTAGGTTCTGATCGCCATGGCTGACTCCTGCGCGCTGAACGGGGCGCAATATCGATCGTTTGCTACAATTTAGCGGATGGCCGCAACTTGGCAAGCCAATGTTGACATTTTAGTATCGGATCACGTTGAGAGATACACGAGCACGCCCCGGGCAGTGATTAGTGCGCACAAACAAGACGGGGTCGATTGGCATCGACCCCGTCGGACAGCCTGCAATGAGACAGGCAATTACTTCATCAGTACCATCTTGCGGGTCTCGGTGAAGTCGCCGGCCCTCATCTTGTAGAGATAGATGCCCGAAGCGACGGCCACGCCGGACTGATCGCGACCATCCCACATGACGGAATGTTCGCCGGGCGCCTGCATGGCGTTGACCAGAGTCCGCACCGTCTGGCCCATGACGTTGACGATCACCAATTCGACATTGGCGACCTCCGGCAGGAAGTACTTGATCGTCGTGGTCGGGTTGAACGGATTCGGATAGTTCTGGCTCAGTTCAAAGCTGTGCGGAAGCGGGTCGGTCTTGGTGATCGGCTCGCCGATCTCGACCACCGACTGATCGACCGGACCTTCCAGCGACGAGCTGGCGCCGACGCAGAAGTTGTCGAAGTTGGAATTGGCGCGGCTATAGCCGATCCCGACCAAACCAGAAGGCGCCGATCCGAAGTTGTAGGAGCCGAGGGTCGCGCCATTGACCTTCAACGTCGTGTTGCCGGTCGACGTGACGTTGACTTCGACATTGTACCAGGTGGCGGTACTGATCGTGGCGCTGAAAGTTGCGCGCACGGTGTTGGTGCCACTCACGCGCGAATAAATGCGCCAGTAATTGTTGACGTCATCACCCTCGATGAAGCGATAGTTGTTGGCGTCAACGTAATTGAAGATGATGCGCGCATTGCGCTGGGTGCGACCCGAATTCATGCGTACCTGGCAGGTGACCGTGGGATTGGTCCACGCGCCGAACGGCGAAGTGCGCTTCGAATTCTGGGTATTCGAGTTACCGGTGACGATTCCGCCGGAGACCGACCAGGTGCCGGTGCTGTTGACCCAATTCGAAATATTGTTGTCGTTGAAGTCGTCGCACTGCTGTGCCGGTGGTGCAGTAACCGTAACGTAGCCGGTTTTCACCTCCTGATCGCTGCCGCAAGAGTTGGTCGCGGTCAGGGTCACCGTGTAGGTTCCCGGCGTGGTGTAGGTGTACACCGGGCTGGTGGCCGTCGAGGTGCCGCCGTCACCGAAGGCCCACGAATAGCTCAACGGCGCGGTACCGCTGGAGGAATTCGTGAAAGTCACGGCCAGCGGCGCGGAACCGGAGAGCGGCGTTCCGGAGAACTGTGCGGTCGGGGCCGTGCAGCCGCCGGAGAAGACGGCATTATAAGCGTTGACGCGTCCGGCGCCCAGCTTGCCGGCATAGGCGCTGTTGCAGGAGAGACCGTAGATGTTGTCGGCGGTGGCATAGAGCCGGTCGCGGACCTGCGCCGCCGTCCAAGTCGGATTGGCCGACCAGATCAGGGCTGCGACGCTGGCCGCAATCGGCGTGGCCATCGAGGTGCCGTCCATGGTCGCGACGTAGTCGTTCGCCGCATCAGTATGGTCGTGATACGAACTGAGGATCGCCACGCCCGGCGCCGAGATTTCGACCCAGGTGCCATAACTGGAGAAGCTGGCGCGGCAGTCATTCTGGTCAGTGGCCGCCACTGCGATGATATCGGTGCGGGCGGTCATGTAGTCGGAGGTCTGATTGTTGGCATTGCCCGCGGCCTTGAAAATCATCCCCCCGGCGTTCAGGAAATACGTAATGGCAGCATCAATACCGCCGGAATTGGAGGCGCCCCAGGAGCACGAGGCGATCTTCGCGCCTTTGTTGGCGGCATAGTACAATGCCGAGGCGGCGAAGTCCATGCGGACATAGCCGGCTTCCTGTCCCAGATACGACTGGGACCAGCCGATGCGCAGCGGCATGACTTTGACGCCGTTGCCGGTTGGTTGCAGCGCGCCGTTGCCCCAGCCGCCGGCGACTGAGCAGGAGGCGTAACCATTGTTGTTGATCGCGCCGACGTTGCCCGCGCAGTGGGTGCCATGGCCGTTGAAGTCGCGCGGATCATTGTCGGCGGTGGAGCAGTCTTCCCCGCTCCAGCAGCCGGTCAATCCGGTGACAAAGTCATAGCCAACCCAGTCATCGACGTAGCCGTTGCCGTCGTCGTCAACGCCGGCCGTGCCGTTCTTTTCGGCCAGATTGATCCAAATGTTGCCGTCGGTGCCGCCCGGGTTGGTCGAGGAGGCATTGGAGCCGCCTAGATCCTTGTGATAGTAGCGCACGCCGGAGTCCATTACGGCGACGATAATCGACGGATCGCCGGTCTCGATGTCCCAGGCCTCCGGGGCATCAACGTCCTTGTCGCTGGCCTGGTTCAGATGCCATTGGTCGGAAGCATAGAAACCGTCGTTCGGAGTGGCGTACAGCGCGTGGATGCCGATCGGCTCGACGGATTCGACATACGGGTTGGCGCGGTATTCGGCCATCACCTGTTCCAGGTCGTGCCCGCTTTCGAATTTCACGACGAAGTAGCGAGACAGGTCGAGGACCTGGCCTTTGACCATCGTGGGTTGCGCGCCGGGGAACTGCGTGCGCAGCTCGGCGACTTCATATTTGCGGCCCAACTCGTCGAGGGCGGCGTTACCGATCGCCACCAGCCCGAGCGCAGTCCGGGCCTGCGTGATCTTGCCCAGGTCGGCCTTAAACTGCACGACAAATTCGTTCGGCACGTAACCGACGAAATCGGGAACGTCCGGCCGCACAATGTTGGCGACTTTGACGTCTGCCAGCGCCAGGGCCGTCAGCGCCAGAAAAATTCCGAGCGCGATAATGAATGACTTCCTCATTGAGATTCCTCTCCTCCACTGTGAGAATCGTGTCATCGATTAAAGACAATGTCATCAATGTTCCGAGACTGCCCAGATGTCTGCCTGCCGCCCCTACGTGCCGTCACCACCTCCTTTTGCGTCATGAACTGCGTTCGTCGTCCCGACCATATCCAATTGACCGCAGACGCGACTAAACGACAATCGGTTCATTGACCTTGCGCTCGCCTTGACGTTCGGTGTTCGAATGGACCCGAGACCGGGTTGAGTTTTTGCGTGATTGTAGGCGGATGTAACCATCATGGATAATCCTTGTCAAGTTGTTTTTGTGGACGCGGCAGGAGAAAGTAAAAAGAGGGATCGTCGATCTTAAAATCGGTGAAAACCACTATGCGCACGGCGGAGGGAACATTTATTATGCTGTCGATGACATCTGCACCCCGCCTGGCCGGATTACTGGACGCCGCGCTGGCCGCAGCCGGCGCCGCGGCACCGGTAATCATGCAACACTACCGCAGCGGCACAACCGTCGAGCGCAAGGCGGACGACAGCCCGGTGACGATCGCCGACCGCGAAGCGGAACTAATCATCAAAGCCGCAATTGCCGGCCGGTTTCCCGATCACGGTTTTCTCGGCGAGGAGTTCGGCGCCGGCGGGGGCGACGGCGGATTCGTGTGGATCATCGACCCGATCGACGGTACCCGCAATTTCGTCCGGGGCATACCGCTGTTCGGCACCCAGATTGCGTTGATGCAGGAGTTGCGTCTGGTACTTGGCGTCTCAAACATGCCGGCGATGGACGAGCTGTTGTACGGTGGTGGCGGGACGGCGTACCTCAACGGCGCGCCGGTACGGGTGAGCACGATCGATCGGCTGGCGGAATCGGCGGTTTCATTTGCCGGACTGAACCGACGGCGCGGGCCGATTCGTCCCGAGAATCTGATCGCGCTGTTTGACGCGATCGAGCGAGTACGCGGTTTTGGTGACTGTTATCCGTTTCACCTTGTCGCCAGCGGACGGCTGGAGGCGGTGATTCAGCCGCAGATCAAGATCTGGGACATTGGCGCGCTGGCGGCAATCATCGAAGCCGCCGGTGGCCGGTGCACCGACTTGGACGGCAAGCCGATTACGATTGCGACGGACGGTATTCTTGCGAGCAACGGCTTGATCCACGACGAAATTCTCGCGCTGATTCATCGCTGAGTCGGCGCGCCACGCGTATCATTTTCATGATGATTAGTTTTCGCTGGTTACGCTTTCGTGCGGTCGGGCTGGTCCTGATCGCGAATCTGGCCTGGGCCGCTCTCGCGTGCTCGCAATCTTCCAAGTCAACTCCCAGCACGGTGGCGGCGATCAAGCTGCCGCCCGGATTCCGGATCAGCGTTTTCGCCGACAACGTGCCCGGCGCACGCTCACTGGCGCTGTCGCCGTCCGGGACGCTGTTTGTTTCAACCCGCGATCGCGGCGCGGTCTATGCGGTGGTCGATACCAATCGCGATTTCAAAGCCGACAAGGTGTACACGCTGGCCGAGGACCTGTTTATGCCGAACGGGATCGCCTGGCGCGACGGCAATTTGTATGTCGCGGAAGTAAACCGGGTGATCCGGTTCGATGATATCGAGGCGCACTTGGCCGACCCGCCGGAACCGGTGGTTGTCAACGGAACCTTTCCATCGGACGCTGCGCATGGCTGGAAGTTCATTCGTTTTGGCCCGGACGGAAAGCTGTATGTGCCGGTGGGCGCACCGTGCAATGTTTGCGCGCGGGAGGATCAGCGCTACGCGACGATTATGCGGATGAATCCCGATGGTACCGGTCTGGAGGTGTTTGCCCGCGGTGTGCGCAACAGCGTCGGATTCGACTGGCACCCAATGACCAGGGAGCTGTGGTTTACCGACAACGGCCGTGATATGCTGGGTGACGACATTCCACCCGATGAACTGAACCATGCGCCTCAGGCGGGATTACATTTTGGCTTTCCATACTGTCATGGTGGTACGATCATCGATCCCGATTTGGGCGCGGGGAAAAACTGCCTGATGTATACGCCGCCGGCGCAGCAATTGGGGCCGCATGTTGCATCGCTGGGGATGCGCTTCTATACCGGCGCGATGTTTCCCGCCGCATATCGCAATCAGATCTTTATCGCTGAACACGGCTCGTGGAATCGCAGCAAGCCGATCGGCTACCGGGTGACTCTGGTGCGACTGCAGGGAGACAAAGCGGTGAGTTACGAAGTCTTTGCCGAAGGCTGGCTGCAGGCGGATGGACCGACGGGGCGGCCGGTTGACCTCGAACAAATGCCGGACGGTTCACTGCTGCTGTCGGACGATTACGGGGGGAAGATTTACCGGATTACCCACCAGCCGTAGCGGGGAGAGGCAAGGGGGTCAAATCACCAACAATGCTGCGGGGATTGGGGGTGCGCAAAGGGAGAAGCGCCCTACTGCAATTTCTGCAAGAGGCGTTCGATGGCTTGCTGGAGCTGGTTGTCTTCACCCTTGTCAGCGCGGGTGAGATCGAGCGGTACGGCGACATCGGGCGAGACGCCGTGATTTTCCAGATTCTGTCCGGCCAAGGTGAACCAGCCGACGGTTGGGATACTGAGGGTGGAACCGTCGAGCAAGCGCTGCTTCTCCGTGCCGATGACGGCACCGTGGGTCGTAACTCCGATGATTTCGCCGGCTCCGAGTTCGCGAAATCCCTGGGCGAGAATCTCCGCGTCGGAACTGGTGCGCTCATCGACGAGCAGAACCACCGGTCCGGCGATGGCCAGAGGAGCATCCGCACCGGCCATGCCGACACGCGGTTTGTGGGTGATATACTTCTTGCGCGCGAGCAACTGCAGGAAACGATCGTGCTCAGAGCCGCCGCTGTTGCCGCGCAGATCGACAATCAAGGCTTCCTTGCCGACGGCGTAACGACGTAGGTCCTCCTGGAACAGCTCGAGGGCGGCCGCGGTCATCTGCACGACGCGGACGTAGCCGATATTGCCCTTGGAGGCATCCTCGACCCGGGCCCGCGCCAGGGCCGTCTGATAACCAGCGATGACATGCCGGTGCGCTGGCACCGACAACGGCACCAAGTTGACGCTACGGGTGATGCCGGTGCGATTGATCAGATCGATGCGTACTTCGCGGCCCACCGTCCCCAGGAAGGGCCGGAACGGATCAAATTCACCGGCGAGTTTCAGGTTCTCAACGGCGGTGATTTTATCGTACTGACGAATTTGCGAACGGGCGGTTGCAGCCGGCGAGTCATCGGGGATTTCGAGTGCGATCAGTCCGGCGGAATTGTCCTGATAGTCGGGAAGCAAGCCAAGCATGCCAGTCTCGGCGTGATCAGTTTCCGGCAGCCAGAGGTCGAGGTGCGAGGACTTCAATTGACCAAACATCTCGTGGATCAGGTCGTGAAGATCGCGGATTTCGGTGAGATGCTGCAGGCGCGGTGCAAAGCTCTCGCGTACCGTGCTCCAGTTTACGTCATGCAGGCCGGCATCATAGAACCGCTCCCTTACCGCCAACCAGCAATCATCGAACATTTGCCGCAGCAGTTCGGAGCGGCGCGCCGTCAGCTCGACGGAGAAGGGGATCGACTCGAGGTCGCCGGTGACCAAATCGATGGAGAATAATCGACCCGCTGGATCGATGGCATAAGCAAGGTGATCGTTGGGAGCGAGTCGCAGCATTTCGGCGCGCTGCGGCAGGGTGGCCAGATGGCGGGGTGCCGTCGTTTCGATGCCGAGCAGATCAATCTCGCCATCCTGGGTGAGGATTACGAAGTCGTCGGAAGCCGGCGCCAGCCAGACTTCGTGAATATTGGCGGCAGCCGTCGCGCGAATGACGCGGTGATTGATGCCCTCAAAATCGATTTTGAGCGGCGCCGCACCGGCGTTTTGGCTGGTCTGGTTCAGAACGAGTTCGCGGCGTCGATACGACGGCTGTTCAGCCAGCGCGCGGTCGAGATAGGCATAGTGCAGATCGCCGTCGGCGATGAAATAGATCAGGCGGCCGTCGGCAGAGAAGCGCGGTGCGAAGTAATGACCCGGCATCGGGCTGACGCGCTCGACCGAGCCGCTCTCGCTGTCGCCGATAAACAGTTCGTTGAGCCAGTCGCCGTTAAGCTGCGTGAAAATGAGATAGCGGCCGTCGGGCGACCAGGCATATTCGCCGATCGGCGCTTTGTCGGCAAGAAGGCGCTCGGTCAACTTCTTGATGTCGGCAACGACCAGCTGCGTGCCGCCGCGCACAAAGGCGACGCGAGTTTGATCGGGAGAAAACGTCGGCTGCGAGAGCAGGCGCTCCGACTTGAGCAGTTGTTTGACATGGAAATCGTGAGCCAGCGCCAAGAGCGGCTCGGTGGTCTCGTTGGAGCTGATCAGCGTCAGTACGCTCGCATCCTGCTCCCGCGTGATGAAGGCCAATTGCGCTGCATCTGCACTCCAGCCGAGGCCGTGCTCGGCGACGGCGGAAATGGTCAGGCGTCGCTGTTGGCCGGAGCTGAGATCGAGGCAGTAGACCTCGCCGGCAACCGCCGCGGCCAGCTGCCGGCCGTCGGGGGCAACAGCCAGATCGGTGATGCCGGAATCCAACTCGGCGCGAATCCCGTCGTTAATCTTGGCGATGCTGGGCACGTCGACCTGCAATTTGCGACCTTGATTCGTGCGCAGATCATAAAGGTAGATCTCGCCGCCCATTTCATAAGCGATCAGCGTGCCGTCGGCTGACAGGCTCGGTTGAAAAACGTCGAGCCGATGGTTAGTCAATTGCACCACCGTGCCGCCGACCAGATTCTTGCGAAAGAGATTATAGTTGCCGGTCGAATCGGACAGATAAATCAACTCGGCGCCGGAGGGAACGAGAAAACCGTTGAGGTCATTGCCGCTGAAACTGGTGAGTCGCTCGATGGATCCCGACTGCATGTCCTTGAGGTAGAGATCGCAACCGGCACTGCCGCGGTAGCCCTTCTGCCACCACGGTGTCCATCCGCGTGTGAAGAGGAGTTTGGCATCGTGGTCGCTGCGGCGGCCGTAATTCGCTTCGATTGAAGTGAGCGGCTTCTCGCGGCCGCCGGCGGCAGGAACCTCCCAGACCTGGTCGAAATCATAATCGCGGCTGCCGTGAAAGAGCACTCGCCGCGAATCGCTGCTCCAGCCGGTGACGATGTCATCGGCAGTGTGCGAGGTCAATTGCAGTTCGGAGCCGCCGGCAGCGGGAATGACGAAGACGTCGAAATTGCCGTTGCGATCGGATGAAAAAGCGATGAAGCGGCCATCAGGTGACCACGACGGATGGCCGTCATAGCCGACATGAACGGTGAGGCGTTCGGCGCGGCCGCCTTGCGAACTGACGATCCACAGGTCACCTTGAAACCCGAAACAGATGAAGCGGCCGTCGGGTGACGGCGCGGGCTGGCGCAAATAGAGTGCTTGCCCGAAGACGGCCGGCACGATCCCGGACAGCATCAGGAGGAAGAGGACGTTTCTAAGTGACTTTACGACCAAGAGTTAACTCCACACCGGTACGGTCCGTCGTGACCGCACCAATTTGACGCGGCAGTTGGCCAAATGCAAAATCTTTTTGGCGTCTTTTTGTTGCTTCGGCGTTATGGTAAGCGAGCTTAACCCAAGAACTTCGCGCGCTGCAACTTAGACTGGCGCAAACCGTGCCGATCTAATAGTTGACTGTCACGGCGCAGGCCCTATTATACCGGGTGATTTGACGCAGGGCAGGGAAACGGGAGAGTCATGATCAAATGCGAAAAGAATCGAGCCGTCCTGTGCGATATGGACGGTGTGATCATCTGGGACAACAACCTGATCGAAGGGGCCAAGGGATTCGTCGAATCGCTGATTGAGCAGGACATTCCGTTCTTGTTCATTACCAACTATCCGTCATTAACGCCGTCAGACCTGAGCCATCGTGTGCGCAAGGCGGGTTTGGATGTGCCGCCGGAACATTTCTATACCTCCGCAATGGCGACGGCGGCGTTCCTCGAGAGTCAGGGCGCGGGCGATAAAGTCTTCGTGATCGGCGAAGGAGCACTGACGCACGCGCTATACGAACACGGGTTCAAGATGACGGAACAGGATCCAGATTTTGTCGTGCTCGGAGAGACCCGGTCATACAATTTCGAGATGATTGAAAAGGCCATCAGGCTGATACGTCATGGTGCCCGATTTATTGCGACCAATCCGGACGTTTCCGGACCCTCCGGCTTCCCCAGTTGTGGTGCTCTGGCCGCCCCAATTGAGAGGGTCACTCATCGCAAGCCGTTCTACATCGGCAAGCCAAATCCATACATGATGCGTGCGGCGTTGCGACAGTTGGGGGCGCACTCTGAGACGACGATCATGATCGGCGACAATATGGAGACCGACATCATCGCCGGCATCCAGTCGGGGCTTGACACGATTCTGGTATTATCGGGTGTTACAACTGCTGACGACATAGACGGTTATCCTTATCGACCGAACTATACTTACGCCAACGTCGGCGAGATTACCACGATCTAGGTCAGTCTTCCGATAGGTAGTTTGTGACGAGATGAACTTACTCCGAATCGGGGCAATTGCGCGGGGCATTTGCGGATTAGCTACTTACTCCAACTAATTCGATCGTAAATTCCGAGCGGAATTAGCAGAAATCTCGATGAAGATGTCGAATTATTGCGGTCTTATTTCTAAAGTTTGTGATTGATTTCACGATAAAAGACAACAAGATGGATAAATCCGACAATTTCATAATACTTTTTTATTGACTTGGTCGTGACACAGCATCATAATTGCAGGCCGGAAACAAGAGAACTTTGTGACAGATTTCACATACAGGACGTTGCCGAATCTGTTTTATGAAAATGGACTTTTTACTCACCAACGGGGAATATATGAATAGAAGACTGAAGAAACCCGCCCCGATCCTGATCGTCATCTCGCTGCTGGGTTTATTCGGTGCGCTGCTGGCAACCGTGCCGCTGACGGCGGAGGGAACCACGAGTGCGTCGAATGAAGCTTGCCTTGAGTGTCATCAGGATATGGCGGACAATCTTCTCGGATCGAAGCATGCACTTTCCGCAGCCGGCGCGCGTGGCATCACGGTTTCCTGTGTCGAGTGTCACAGCGGTTGGGAGACGCACTTGGATGATCCGGAAGCCAACAAGCCGGTGGTACCGAGCAAGCTGCCATTTGCCGAACAGGCGAACGCGTGCGCCTCGTGCCACCAGAACGAGCATCAGGCGCTGATGGTGACGACCGATCCGCACGGCCGCGCCGGGCTGGATTGCGCGAGTTGCCATTCGATTCACGGGAATGAGAATGCGGCGCTGGTGAAGGATGACAGCGAGAACTACTGTCTCGGTTGTCATCAGACGGTCGGCGCCCAGTTCAGCGCGCGCTCGGCGCATCCGCTGCACGAAGGCAGCGTAGCGTGTGCCGACTGCCACCCGATGAACAATCGCCAGGACATGCAATTGGCCAAGGGATTCGACTGGTCGTGCCAGAACTGTCACGCGGATGTGGCGGGGCCGTACGTCTACGAGCATCCGGTCAACTACAACCACCTGGTGGACGGCGGCGGGTGCGTGGAGTGCCACAGCCCGCACGGTTCGCCGAACGAACGCCTGCTGTTGCAGCCCGGCAACGGTGTCTGTATTCAGTGCCACGGCGTACCGCCCGGCCATCGCGTTGCCCATTCCGGCATGGCGGTCAAGATCGACTGCGTGAATTGCCACACGCAATTCCACGGTTCGAACGACAACAAGCTGTTCCTTGACCCGATGCTGACGACCACCTTTTACGCCAACTGCTACGCCTCCGGTTGTCACGACAACCTGAAGCATTAAGGAGGGAGTGGATGAAACTGAAGTTATCGTTTCTGTTGGGCGCCCTCCTGATGCTGGCGGCAGCGGCCGTCGCGGCGACCGGTACCGGCGAGGTGCGCGTCGGCTACATCTACCTGGATGAAGAGGGCAACCAGTCGGTTTACCATCCGACTTTCAACTTGTACGAAGGGCCGACGATTTCGCTCGACGGCTTCCGTTATCGCTTCGACAACGGCATGCAGGTGCGGGCGGATCTGAAGAACATCATTATGAACAATCGCAACTTAAGCGCGTCGCTGGCCAAGCCGGGGCAGTTCGATTTGCGGGTAGGTCATGACCAGTTCCGGCGCATCTACAATTTCAACGGTACCAGCTTCACACGGCGGCACCAAGAGCACGCCAACTTGCGCGTGACACCGGTGGAATATGTGACGCTGTTCGGCGGACTGTTGATGATGGAACGAACCGGCACGACGACCGACCTGTTCAATCCCAAGCCGGATCCGACCGAGGTCAATGTCGACTACAAGCGCACCTACTACAACTTCGGCGCGCAGTTCAATTATAAGGGTTCGATGGTGTTGGGCGAGTACCGCGGCGATCAATTCACCGACAACAACAATGAAGCGCGCGATCAGAAGCGGGCGGAGTACCGGTTCAGCGGCATTCTTGCCTGCCCGAAGTATGATTTCTTCAAGCTGATCGGCGGCTTCCGGCACTTCGAGACGAAGTTTGACCAGAGTGATTTCACGATCAGCAACAACCGCGGCTACGGCGGCGGCGTGCTGAATCTGCCGCAGAACATCAGCCTGAAGTACGTCGGTATTCTCGACCGCACGTCATCGGATTCCGATTTCGTCGCGACCGACAACATGACGCACGCGGGGTATGCCTCCTATGACTATCTGCGTCGCTTCGGCCTGACGGTGGGATACCAGTACGACGTCAACGACGATTTCGAGGACGAAGTACGCGGCAATTCGCTGTTCTTCAGCGGCTGGGGCAAGCCGGTGCCGGAGGTGGAAGTGCACTATCAGTTCGGTAATCGCAAGGAAGAAGTGGAAGACGGCGTGCGGTTGCTGGGGGATGAGGAGCGCAACCGGCACGCGTTTTCGGTGAAGTACCGCCCGGCGAAGATCGGCGCGTTCGGCTACAAGATGACGAGCGTGATTCGCAAGAACGACCAGCTCGGTACCAAGGCCGACATGTACCGCTATGCCGTCGATGCGGTGATCACGGCGACGGAGTACGCCACGCTCAATGCGGCGTACGTGCACTCGGCGGGGACTTACGAGAACCCGACCCGGAACTTCGAGTTCCAGGATCATCTGGTCTCCGGCGACATCACCAGCATGGAGTACAAGGGCGGGACGGTGAGCTTCGGCGCACTTTATTACAAGAGTAAGCGCGACCTCAACGTCGAGCATTTTAATATTCGAATTGCGGCGGCACTGCGGTTCTATCAGGACTATCGCTGCGAGATCGAATACAACGCTTACAATTTTGATGATTTGTCGGTGTACGAGGACTATTACACCGGTAATGTGGTAGAATTCAGTCTAATTAGAGGAATATCGTTCTAGGAGGTTCGTATGAGGATCCTGAAAGCACTACTCATTGTCGCCCTCATTCTGGCGGTGGCGTTGATCGCAGGATGCGAGCGCAAGATCGTTAACGAGGTCGCCAGCAACGACCAGAGTCTAAATGGCTGTTTTGCCTGCCACGGCGAAACCAGCTTTGACGGCGCGTTGCAGCAAGCGCGCGGCGAGTGGGAGAACTCGCTGCATGCGTCCGGCACGAGCATCGACTACACCAATCGTGCCAAGTCCGATTGCCAGCAGTGCCACGATCACCAGGGATTCCTGGACTGGATCAATACCGGCGACGAGGACACGCTCGCCCTGGCCACGGTCAGCGCCATTCATTGCTTCACCTGCCATGCGCCGCATGAGCGCGGCGACCTGACCTTGCGCACCGAGGCGCCGTACACCTTGAAAAACGGTGTGGTCTTCGATCACGGCGCTGCAAATCTGTGCGTAAACTGCCATCATTCGCGCACAAGCCTGGCGACCGATCTCGGTACCGCTGACAGCGTGACTCTCAATTCGCGGACAGGCCCGCACCACGGACCGCAAGGCGACATGCTGCAAGGTACTCACGGCTATCAATTTGCCGGTTATACCTATACCAGTACGACCCATGCGACTGTGGTGGAAGACGGTTGTATCGGCTGTCACATGGGGAATCCGACCCAGCACGACGGCTACAATATCGGCGGGCACAGCTTTAACATGGAATACGAATCGCACGATGGGACGACGTATACGCTTATCGGTGTATGTGCTCCCTG
Organism: Candidatus Zixiibacteriota bacterium; assembly: GCA_020853795.1. NCBI lineage: Bacteria > Pseudomonadati > Candidatus Zixiibacteriota > Candidatus Zixiibacteriota bacterium. The sequence goes on along the minus strand of JADYYF010000071.1, from coordinate 67,705 downwards.
CCATTCGCGCTACAGTGAGTCCGGGGTGACCAAGTTTGACGACTTCAAACCACGCGATATTGACGGCGATGGTGTCATCGAAGGATTCCAGACTGAATTCGACAATTTAGCCGACTCACTGAAGGTTCTCCTGACTAAGGTCGTTGATCCGGCGACAAACTTGTTCAGAACCAAGAAAATCGCCAGACTGCAAGCGGCGGCCGCCTACAACTGGGCGATTTACAAAGAAGATCGTTCTCATGGTGCTCATAATCCGAAGTACTTTGAAGGGTTATTGAAGTCTTCGATTCAGTATCTGAACGCGAATCCGATAACTCTGCCGTAGCATTTTCAGAGATCTACTGCTGATTGCTGTCGAAGCCAATTAGAGACGCCGTTCCGGAGTTCCGGGGCGGCGTTTCTGTGGTTCGGCCAGCGCCGGACTCAGCCGTCGGGTCACACCCCGCGCAAAGAAGTGAGTACTTCTTCCAGGATGGGCGTCGTGCGGTGCCAGACCCGACGGAACGAAGATGCACCCTCTTCCCCGACCCTTCTCCCATGCCGGGAGAGGGGCGATGGTGTCGGCGTCATTCCAGCGGCAGATCACGCTTCTCGATCAGGCGCGCGACGGGGTAGAGGTTGAGCTGTTGATCCCAATACGGTGAGCGTTCGTAGAAGAAATTCAGACGTTGGTCAGGACTGGCGGCAAAGGCGGAATCGCTGGCCAGCCTCGTCTCAAACTCACGGCGAAGCAACGAATCGGCATCCAACATCTGCGGGGCGATCAACTCCATAATGTAGTCCTCGGCGTATTCCTTCTGCTCGAAGATTGCATTGAAGAATCCCCAGCGCAGAAAAGAATCGGGGGCTTTCGGTTCCAATAGGTGGGTGGCGACGCGACTGGTGCGCTGATTCATCACTACGACGCCCGTGCCGGCGGGGAAGCTCTGAGTTTGCCGGAAGGACTGAGTGTTACAGTCGACGCGTAGACGGCCTTCGAAGGACACAGAATCATAATTGCGATCGGTCAGGCGGTAGAGCTCGACCGGCAATTCGATTGCCTCGCGGAGGCGATTGACTGTGATGCCGTGCCACTGCAGGCGGGCGATAATATCCGACCACTCTTGTGGAATCAAGTAGGCATACGGAATAAGAACCGAGTCTCGGCTGGTCTGTTGATCGAACAAGGGCAGCTTGTAGGTCTGGCGCTGCTGTCCCCAGACGACCTTCTTGCCGCCCGAGATGGGGGAATCCTCGTAGCGATATTCAACGCCGAAGAAATCGATCATCGTGCTGTCCTTGGTGCGCCTGAAGTCGATCGGGAGATAGCGGCCGACAAGCGTTTCAGCGGAGAGACGATCGCTTTCAGTAACAGCGCGCTTGAGGGCGGTGGCGTCGTCGTTGCAGAAGCGAATTAAATGGCGCAGAAATTCGTAGGTTGAGCGGACGCGGTCGCGATACGGTTTGAGCATGTGGGTTTCGATGAGCATGAAGGGGCGGTTCTGGATGGCGCCGTAGCCGTTGGAGAAGCGCGGCGGGAAGGCGTAGGTGCCGATTCCGCGCGCATAGTCGTGACCATGAAGCGGCTGGACATAGGGGATCAGCGGGAATTGCGATTCGGTCATCTTCTGCTTGATAAACGGGAGGAATTGCCCGTCGATCCAGCGCGAAAGCGGCGGAGCAACGCCGGGATGAGTTTCGATCGCATAGCTGATAACGTACTGGTAATCGGCGCCGTCGGTCGTGTGAATGTCGGTGAGGAAATCGGGGCGCCATTTGTTGAAGAGGGCGAGCCAGGCCTGCATCTCCGGGGCATCGGCTTTCATGAAGTCGCGGTTGAGGTTGAGATTGGTGGCGGTGGTGCGCCAACCCATTTCGCGCGGGCCGTTTTGGTTGATGCGGTTGTAGGGACCGAAGCGCTCGTGGGCATCGACGGAGAAGATCGGGATGAAGAGGATCACCACGCTGTCGTAGGCATCGGAGAATTTGTTATAGATCAGAAAATCGCGGAGCAACGTGAGTCCGGCATCTTTGCCCTCGATTTCACCGGAGTGGATACCGCCCTGGATGAGGATGATTGCTTTAGCCTGAGTCCGCGGGCCGGTAGGATCGAATTCGCGGTCCTTGTCGATGATCAGGAGCGGGAGTTTGCGGCCTTGCGGCGAAGTGCCGAAGTCGGTGAAGAGCGCATACGGGGAGTAGTCATCCAGCTTCCGGCAGAAGTCGACGGTTTGCTGATAGCGAGGGGTTTCAACGTAGCCGGATTTTTCATAGTCGGTAAGCCATTCCTGCGCGCCGGCGGTGCCGGCGATGGCGGTAATCCAAAAAAGGGAAAGAATCAAACTCCTGTACATGAGGACGTCTCCGCGATAGATTGTGTGCTCGAAAAATAATCGGATGAAGTGACAGCAGCAATGGAGAAACGAAAGAAACGACGCGGGCACAGGACGGCGGCGATCTTCCTGAACGGCGCGTACCCGACCGAGCATTTAGATTTCTACCGCCAAGCGATCAGCCAGGCGGCAGGGGAGCGGATCATCATTGCGGTGGACGGCGCGCTGACGTTGTTTGCCAAGCTTGATTTGCGGCCGCAGGTGGTTCTTGGGGACTTCGACTCGGTGGATCCGGCGGTGCTGGCGCAATTCGAAGACTGTGAGCGGGTGGAGTATCCGCGCGACAAGGACGCGACCGACGGCGAGCTGGCGGTGCGCTATGCGCTGGAACATGAGTGTCGTCAGATTGAAATCTACGGCGCGATTGACACAAGCTTTGAGACTGATCAGATGCTGGCGAATATCTTCCTGCTCGACTTCATCCAACGCGAAGGCTCTGATCTGAAGCCGCCGCCATTCGGCGAATTACTCGACCATCGGCAGCGAATCTGGCTCTGGTCGGAGGGGACGATTCAGTTCGCGGGCAAGGCGGGCGAGCAGTTTTCGGTGATTCCGTTGAGTACCAGGGTGCGGCTGTCGATTGAGGGGGCGAAGTGGAACCTCAAAGACAAAACTGTCTATCGCGGCGAAAGCTGGACGCTGCGCAATGAGATGGTCGGCGACGAAGTGAGCATTCTCCTGCGCGGAACGGCGATTGTGATCCACCGCAAGAGTTAACGCGCTTCCGTTCCGGCGGACGGGAGCGGGCGGTGGATTTGCTCCGCCGCCCATGACGGTTCGTTACCAACCCATCCTTGCCCGCAGATCGGTGATCGACTTGACGTGCTTTTCGCCGTGCGCGGCGTAGATTTCCAGGATGCGCTGCAGCGAGACTTCGCCGCTTTCGGGATGATAGGCGGTCCGGTTCCAGCCGGATTCGGGCACGGTTTCGAGCAGATTGGCCCAGCGCTCGTGCAGGCCGGAGAGGATATTGAGCGAGGACTCGACCGGGTAAGCGTTGGCCTCGCGGGTGCGCGCCCAGTCGTCCTGATTGTAGGGTTTTAAAGTGGGGTGATTTTCGGTCATAATGAGTTTCATGCGGACGAAAGCGTTCATGTGGGAATCGGCGAGATGGTGAATCACCTGGCGGACGGTCCACTTGCCTTCACCATAGGCGGTGTTGAGCTGGTCGTCATTGAGGCCTTTGACGGCGGCACGGGCCTGCGCCGGCAAATGGCGGATCTGGTCAATCATCTGGCGGCGATCGGTGAGGGTTACCATCGGATCGTTCTCCTGATCGGGTTATTTTTTCTTTCCGGCTTTGCGTTTGGTCGCGGCCGCGAGGGCGCGGGCCGTCCAGTCGCGCAGCAGTTGGTCATCTTCGATCACATGCTCGGGTACCGAATAGTACTTCATGGCATACGAGTCTTCGCCGAAGGGACGAAAGGGCGTCATGCCCTCGGCCTCGAACTCCGGCCGATTACGATTGTCGACTTTGAAATAAAGCGTGTCATCATCAATCAACGCGAAAAAGGTGGCGCCCGAATAGATCCCGACGCCCCCGAACAGGCGGCGCGCCGTCACCGAGCCGACGGTTGCCAGCCGTTCGAGGATATACTCCAAATAACTGTTACTAACCGCCATTTGTGCCTGCCCAGAGAGTGTTGTATACGTAATTGACGGGCGAAAAGGGGATTCATAAAATCACAAAAATAACTCCGTGTTGACGAGTTTTCGGTCGATCGCCGTGGTACAGCTTGGCCGACGAAGTTTCTTCGCCGGCAGGGCGCCACGATCGATACAGCGCGAAGAGCTTTCGGCGAGCGGCGATTGCCTAAAAGTCAAATCCGAGATTGAGATAGAGATTCGGGTCGGTGCCGTCGGCGCCGCCATAGGATACGGAAAGCGGGCCGACCGGGGTGTCAAGGGAAAGTGTGGCGCCAAAGCCGTGGCGGAGCTGGCTGAAGCGCACATTCTCAAGGCTGGAGAAGACATCCCCGACATCATAGCGGCCGGAAAGATAGAAGCTGTAAATCGGCCCGAGGCGCAGTTCGAGGTTGTGGAGGAGGTACTTGTCGCCGGCGAGTTGATCGGTTTCATAACCATAGAAGCTGCGCGTGCCGCCGAGGTAGAAGCGATCGTAGACCGGGAGGATATCTTGCGAGAGACCGATGGCGACGCGCGGATGGAGTACGAGTTTGCGGCCGAAGCGCTGGAACGTCTCTGCGGATGCTTCGAGCCGGGTGAAGACCTCGTCCGCCCCCAGGACGTTGCTGGCAATTTCGGCGGTGGCCTCGACGGCTTGGCCGCGCGTCGGGAAGGTGAAGCGGTCTTTCGTGTCGTAATGGAGGCTGGCAATCAGCGAAGCGACGCGGCGTTCCGAGACCGGTCCGGCGGGTGGATTGGTGAAGCGAATCTGCTCGTACCGGGCGATCGCCTCCACTAATCCGAGTTTCAGAAGCTGCTGGCCGACGCCGACCTGTGTTCCCCAGCGTTTGTCGGTCCGGTGGGAGATGCGATCATCGCCGATAAACTGCCCGATTTTGTTGTTCGCATAGAAGCCTTGAATGCGATAAGTGAGGAAGGTGCGAAAAATTCGGTCGGCGCGCAATTGCAGCTGATACAACTTGCGGCGTTCCGAGAAACGGGCGTAAGCGGTGATTTCCTGGCCGGTGCCGAAAAGGTTGGCATAACCCAACTTGACAAAGGCCTCGGGGTGGAAGTCCTCGTGGTAGCGGGCGCCGAGGCGGGCGAAGGTGAATTTGTTTTCCTTGACGATGATGGTGACTTTGACGCCGCCGGATTGATCTTCCAAGCGGAGATTGACATTGTCGTAGAGGCCGGAGTTGTAGATCTCCTGCACGCCGCGGAGGGCCCTGGGTTTGCTGTAGAAGTCGCCGATCTGGAGCGGGAAGTAGCTGGCGGCGACCCAGGAGCGCGTGGCGGAGTTGCCTTCGACGGCCAGTGCAACGATCTGGCCTTCATCAAGGACAATGGTCAGTTCGGCCCGGGTGGTATCGAGCCAGGCACCCTTGACCTGGGCCAGGTCGTAGCCGCCGGCGCGGTAGCGGGAGAACAGGAGGCTGTAGAGTTCGGTAACCTGCGCCAAGGTTTCGATCTTGCGATCGTCCAGTTTGCCGATGCGCCGCAGAGTCGAGTCGGGAAAGACGCGATTGCCCTCAAAATTGACGTGCGTGATAATGGGAAAGCGAGTGAACTCGACACGCAAGACGGTGTCGGAGACGGCCATGACCTGCCAGTCGAGCGAAGCGAAAGCCCCGGTCCGGAACAACTGGTGTAATGCCTCGGCGATATCGCCGTCAGTCACAGGAGCGGCAGTGAGCCGCGCCAGGAGACCGGAGATATCCGGGTTGAGTGCACCGGTCGCGCGGTCAACCGCCTCCACGCGCGCGATGCGAACGGGGATCGAACCCTTGTCGTGTTGCGCGAGTTTGTGCGTGAGCGAATCGCAGGCCGCCAGCGCAGCGTCGTAGCCCTGGGCGATCGCTTCGGAACTGTGGCGAAAGTCGGTAGCGCTGATGTCATGCAGATCGGGCGCGACGACAAAGTCCGCCTGAGCCAACAGCTGTTCACGCGTGGCGGCCGAAAGGATGGTCGTGGTTTGATTGGCGATGTCGACCGGATCAAGGATTTTCTCCTTGGGGAGCAAGTCGGAGGTCGTGTTGACCGCGATGACGAAATCGGCGCCGATTTGACGGGCAGCCGCGGTTGGGATGGGCTCGAGAAGACCGCCGTCCATCAGCAGTTGGTTGCCGCGTTCGAGGGGAGTGAAGGCGAGCGGGACGCCCATGGTGGCGCGGAGAGCCTCGACGAGCGAGCCATCAGTGAAGACGATCCGTTCGCCGGCGACGAGGTCGACGGCGACAATGGCGAGGCGGCGTTCGAGGTTGGCGAAATTGCCGCCGGAGAAATAGCCGGAGGTTTGAGTCAGGTCACTCAAGACGTTGACAAGTTTCTGACCGGTACTGAGCGCGGTCGGGATCTGTGGATTCCAGCGGTCAAAGCGAATCGAAAGCAGGGCACCCTCGGTCTCGGCGCGGCGAGTGAAGAGCAGCGAAGTGCGGCGCGGTCGATCGGAGAAGAAGCTGCTCCAGTCGATTTGAAGCGCCTCCTGCTCGATTTCCTGCGGCGACATGCCGGCGGCATAGAGACCGCCGATGATGCCGCCCATGGAAGTACCGGCGACGATATCGATGTCGATGCCCATTTCTTCGAGGGCCTCGAGTACGCCGATATGGGCAAAGCCGCGCGCGCCGCCGCCGGAGAGAGCAACGCCGATGCGGAATCCGCGAACATTTTGGTTGAGTGACTGGCGGATCGTTTTGGGAGTCAGATCATCAAGGTGGAGGCGAAGACTGCCAGCCTGGAGAGCGGTAGTCGCCAGCAACAAGCAAACGATTGACAAGAAGAGCCCGAGACGACGCATCAACGGAAGTAATTGAACCGGAATCGTCAGGGCAAGCGCATTTCGTTTGACCTGTCGGCGACGGAGTTCTATCATGCCGTTGTGTTGGAGCTTACCGCAGCGCGTGAGAAGGAGGTGCGGGCATTGTTATCGCCGCATTCCCGCAAGAAGAGCTCAAAGCTTCTGGTTGAGGGAACCCGGGCAGTGGCGACGATGCTGGCAACGGGGGTCACGCCCGATTATGTGATCTGTTGTCCGACTCTTCTGACGGCAGCAGGAAAGAAGTTTCTGGCAGATCATCAAGGTGCGATTGTTTACGAATGCGGGGCCAAGCGCTTCTCATCCTTCAGCGAGACGGAACATTCTCAGGGGATTCTGGCGGTGGCGGATCGGGAGGCGTTGCCTGCGGGCGAGCCGTTCTGGCCCCGGGCGAAGTTCGTGCTCTATCTGGACGGACTCGCCGATCCGGGGAATTTAGGGACGATCTTGCGAACGGCGGCGGCGTTCAATGTCGATCTGGTGGCTTTGTCGCCCGGGTCGGCCGATCTCTACAGCCCAAAAGTGCTGCGGGCCTCAGCCGGGGAGGTGTTTTTGCAGCCGACGATTCGCCGGATATCGCCGGAAACTTTGCTTGGCAAATTGAAGTCCAATAGTATAGCATTGTACGGCGCGGACGCCGATGCACGGGTACGTCTGGACGAACTGGTCCCATCTGGAAAGGTTTGCTTGGCGATCGGTTCCGAGGCGACCGGGCTAAGCGATTCACTGCGAAAGGCTTGTGACAAAGTTTTTGCGATTCGGACTTCGAGTCGGATCGAGTCGCTGAATGCGGCGGTAGCGGCGGCGATCGCCATGAGCCAATTCGCCTCCGCGCTCAAAACTGTTTGAAACGGAACCAGTTAGGAACTCGTATCGAATAGCGATGGCAAAATCGGTGATCGGATCGGTCATGGCGGTGCTGGTGGTCGGACTTGCGATTCCGCTGGCAGCGCAACGCCTGACACAAGTCAGCAACGAGAAGTTCGAAAGTGCCCCGATTGTCAAGACCTTCGGAGTCGCCGGAACGGAGAATCTGTCGTTCACGGCCTCGTCGTACTTGATCGGCTCCTTGAAAGTGGAGGCGACGAATCGCAGTGATGTGCGCGTGGTGATCCGGCAGCAATTCAAGGCAACTTCGCGCGATGAAGCGGAGCAGTTTGCCGACTACCTGAACATCGCGTTCGAGGATCTGGAGAATGAGTTTGCGATTTCGGCCGAGACGCGTTCGTCGCCGCCGTGGCGCGGCTCGAACTCTTCGGCGGGGGTAACGGTCGAGATTGAAGCACCGGCCACGGCGAATTTAAAGATCTTCGCGCGGACGTCAAATTTCGGCGTCGACATTGACGGGCCGTTTGCGGCCGTGGATATCAGCAACAATTTCGGCGATGTTCGCCTGCGGGAGATCTCCAACAAGGTCAACGTGACCTGCGACAACGGCGCCGTGACCGTGGTTGATTGCACCGGGCCGACGAAGGTGACGACAACCAACCGGCCGATCGTCCTGCGCAACATCGACGCGCAGTTAGGGACGATTCGGTTGCGCAACGAGAACGGCCGGATCGAGATGGATTCGATCCGGGGCGAGGTTGATGCGCGCACCGAATTCGCGCAAATCCAGGCGGCCAACATCGCGCTGGCGTCGGGACGTTCAACGCTGTCTACCGACAATTCGAATATCCGGCTTGAGCTGGCGTCGCTGAGCGGCGACCTGATCGTGCGCAACGAGAACGGCAAGATCGACATGACGCTGCCGACGACGGTCTCAGCGGGGCTGTTCCTGCACGCCGAAGAGGGCGGGCGAATCTACACGCGCGACCTGCCGGTCCGGGTCAATCGTGTGAATCGGACGGTGCTCGAGGGCGAGGTCGGATCGGGGCAGAACAAAATCGAGATTGACATGGCGGGAGTTGGCACGATAACTTTGGAAGGAATGGACTCAAACCGACTCTCCAACCGGTAAGCCTGCCGCTATCGCAACCGGGAAAGGCCCACCTTGTTTATCCGCGTAATTTTCTGTGTACTCCTCGCGCTCAGTCTTACTGTCGGCGCCGAGGCTGCCAATCTGCCTCTGACCCTGAGCCTACCGCTTCCCGATGTGCCGCAGGCGGCGACGCTGGGGGTGGAATCACTGCTTCTCAATCCGGCGGCGCTGTACATTAATCGGGCGCTGGCGCTGAACTACTATCGTAGTTTTGGGGAAGATGATTTTGATGGAGACGATGCGATACTGGTTTCCGGTTACGGGTTCGGCTTCGGCTATCAGAGGCTGAAACTCGATTTGCCGGACGAGGTATCACGTTACGATTTCGCCGTATCGAGCCGCGTCGTAGAGAATCTCTACAGCGGATTGAGTTACACCTACTACAGGAGCGATTGGGCGCCGATCAACAAAGCGCACGCTTGGAACGCCTCGCTGCTTTATCACGCCAACCGGCAGGTCGCGCTGGCGCTGCAGGCGCGCAATTTCAACAAGCAGAAATTCGACGGCCGGGAGAGTTCGATCGCATATCTGTTTGGAGTGGCGTTGCGACCGTTCGGCGAGACGCTGACCCTGGGGGCGGACATGACGCTGCACGGCAGTCAGCGTCTCGATGAAGCGACCTGGCGCTTGAGTACGCGCTTCAAGTGGCGGCCGGGGTTGTCGCTCTATGGCGGCATCGATGACGAAGGATTCTTCGGCGCGGGACTCGAATTCACGTTCGGCAGCGTGCTGGTCGGAGGCGAGAGCTTCTTTGATGATGAAGCCGACTACAGGCGTTCGACGGTTTACGCCGGAATTTCGGGCGCGCGGCGCGAGCAGGTGATCAAGCATACACATTCGGTGCTGCAAATCGACGTCAGCGGTGAGATGCCGGAAGAAGTGGTCAAGCCCTTCTTGTTCGGTCGCGGGCCGGCGACGATGTACCAGCGGCTGGAGAAGATTCGGCAGGCGGCGGCGGATCCGCAGGTACGGGGCTTGCTGGTGACGATTCGCAGTCCGCGGATCGGCTGGGGACGAATCGCCGACTTGCGCGCCGCGCTGCATGATTTTCGCAAGACCGGCAAGCCGGTAATCGCCTATCTCGGGGCGGGCGTCGGCAACGGCGGTTACTATTTGGCTTCGGCGGCGGACAGAGTCTACATGCTGCCGGTCGATGCGCTGAATCTGACCGGCTTGCGCGCTGAGGTGACATTCTACACCGGATTGATGGAGAAATTGGGCGTCGGCGCCGAGGTCGAGAAGTCGGGGAAGTACAAGAACGCCCCCGACGTGTTTACTGACACGACGCTGAGTCCGTACTACCGCGAGACACTGCAAACGCTGCTCGATGATCTATACGAGCAGATGTTGGCGGACATCGCGCAGGAGCGGGGGATCACCACCGAGCACCTGCGTGCGATCATCGATCAGGGACCGTTCACGTCGACGCAAGCGGAGTCGCTGCGCCTGGTGGACGGACGCTTCTATCCGCACGAACTCGAAAACAAGATTGCCGAACTCTACGGCGATCACTACGGCGTGACGCCGGCAGGGAGATATCGCAACCGGCCGCAGTTTCGGGAACGGTTCGGCGAGCCGCCGCAGATTGCGCTGATCGCAGTGGAGGGGGGAATCGTCAAGGGCAGTTCCGGGTATGATTACGTTGAGGGCAACACCGTGGGCGCGGCGACGGTCGGCGGCGCGATTCGGGCGGCGCGGACAAATCCGGCGATCGAAGCGATCGTGATGCGGATGAACACGCCGGGCGGAGACGCGATTGCCTCGGATCTGATTTGGGGCGAGTTGGCGGAAGCGCGCCAGGCCAAGCCGGTGATCATCTCGATGTCGGATGTGTGCGCCTCGGGGGGATACTACATCGCCTCGGCCTCCGATCAGATCATCACGGAGCCGCAGACGGTTACGGGTTCGATCGGGGTATTTGCCGGGAAGCCGACTTTGAGCGGGTTGTACGGCAAGCTGGGTTTGCGTACCGAGACGATCAAGCGGGGCGAGCATGCAAACTTCTATTCGATGACGGAACCATATTCGCTCGAAGAGCGTTCGATTCTGCGGAGGCAGGTGAACGATATGTATGTCCGCTTCCTTGATGTGGTGGCCGACGGACGCGGTCTGCCGGCGGACTCTGTGCATGCGGTTGCGCAGGGGCGTGCCTGGAGTGGTCGTCGCGCAGTCGAGTTGGGGCTGGCGGACACGGTCGGGAGCCTGACTGATGCGATCAACCTGGCCCGCGAGCGCGCGGGGATTCGGGACGATTATTACGAGGTGGTCGAGTGGCCGCAGCGCCGCTTAGCGATGCGGTTGTCGAGGCTGGCATATGGAGTGATGAATGCGTTGACTGGAAGCCATCAGGAAACGCTGTCGGCGTTGCTGCGCCCGTTGACAGTCACCGATGCCAGACTGCAAATGCGGCTGCCGTATGACCTCACGATTCAATAGCTGCGACTGATAATGAACAGGAAATATTTGCTGAGAAGTCCATATCCCAGTGGAGGACCAATGAAGAGATTCGTGATGGCGGCCATGATCCTGGCGCTACTGCCGGCGTTAGCCGCGGCGACAGTGTCGGAGTGGCCGGTGCAGAAACACGTGCTGAAGAACGGGCTGACGGTGCTGACGTTGGAGGATCACTCGACGCCGGCTTTCAGCTTCCACGTCTGGTATCACGTCGGCTCGAAAAATGAGCGGCCGGGGATCACCGGCATTTCGCACCTGTTCGAGCATTTGATGTTCAAAGGCAGCAAGAACTTCGCGGACGGCGAGCACGACCGGCTGATGCAGATGAACGGCGGGCTGATCAACGCCTTCACCGCGAACGACATGACTGCCTTCCACCAGCAGGTCGGCAAGGACCAACTGGATCTGGTGGCGCGGCTGGAGGCTGACCGGATGCAGTACCTGACGCTGACCGAGGCGCAGTTGGCCTCGGAACGGCAGGTGGTGCTGGAGGAGCGCAACGAGCGGATCGACAATTCGCCGTTCGGCGACGTGCTGGAGCAATTGACGGCGAACGTGTTCCTGGCGCATTCCTACGGCTGGCTGACGATCGGCTGGCGCAAGGATGTGGAGAGCATCACTCTGGAAGATTGCTTGAACTACTATCATACCTATTACAACCCCGCCAACGCCACGGTGGTGATCGTGGGTGACATCAACACGCCGGAGGCGATCAAGATCATCGAGAAGCATTTCGGCAAGATACCGGGAAATCCGAAGATTCCGCGGCCGGTGTATAACGAACCGGAGCAGCGCGGCGAGCGGCGGGTAGATTATCATAAGATCTCGCAACTGCCGATCTTCATTGCCGGTTACCACGCGCCGGCGGCGGGCCATCCCGACAGTTATCCGCTTGACGTGTTGTCGGCGATCTTGTCGGGTGGAGAGTCCTCACGCGCCTATCAGCGGCTGGTCTACAAGGAGCAGATGGCACTGGCGGCGGGCGGCCAGTATCAGTCGATGGAGCAGGCGGGCGTGTTCTTCGCCTACGGTTTCATGCAGCCGGGCAAGACCACGGCCGACGGTGAGAAAGCCCTGTATGAGGAGATCGAGAAGTTGAAGACCGAGCCGGTGAGCGCAGAGGAGCTGCAGAAAGCGAAGAACCAGATCGAAGCGCAGTTCTACATGGGCAACCAGTCAAACGATGCCAAGGCCAACCAGCTCGGCTACTATCAAACGGTGTTGGGCGACTACAAGCAGATGTTTACCGAGGCGGACAAATACAATGCGGTCACGGCCGAGGACATCATGCGCGTCGCCAAGGAGTATCTGACCGACCGCAAGCGCACGGTGGTGACCGTGATTCAGGAACAACAGGGCGGCGGCGGAATGATGGGATTTTAGGGAGGAAGCAGAATCATGCGAAAACGATTGATGATAGTGACGAGTCTGATGGTATTCGCGCTGGCGGCGACGCAGGTCATGGGCGCGATTGCGATGCCGCCGATGGCGGAGAAGGTGCTCGACAACGGCTTGAAAGTCGTAGTGGTGCAGAATGACGAACAGCCGGTGGTGTCGATGCGGTTGTTGATCAAGTCCGGGACCGCGATGGATCCGCGCGGCAAGGCCGGACTGGCCAACTTGACCGCCGATCTATTACGTAAGGGCACGATGACGCGCGACGCCACGAAGGTGTCGCAGGAAATCGACTTTGTCGGCGGCAGTCTGGGCGCCAATGCGCGCGAGGACGCGATGAACGTCACCTGCGAGGTGCTGACCAAGCACCTCGAGGTGGGAATGGACTTGCTGGCGGACGTGGTACTGAATCCCACCTTTCCGGCCGACGAGGTCGAGCGCCTGCGCAAGCAGACGATCGCCGGGCTCATGTCGCAGAAGGACGATCCGGGGACCGTCGCGGAGGTACAGTTCGGTCAGTACCTGTTCGGTGAGCATCCGTACGGACAGCCAGGATCGGGAACGATCGAGTCCGTTGGGGAGATCACGCGCGACGACATTGTGAATTTCTGGAAGACCTACTTCCTGCCGAATAACTCCGTGCTCTACATTGCCGGCGCCGTGACAGCGGCGGATGTCTTGCCGAAGATCGAGGCCAAGTTTGCGGGCTGGGCGAAGGGCGAGTTGCCCAAGGCGAACTTTTCGCCGGCCAATCCCGTGCGCGGGACCAAGGTGATCCTCGTCAACAAGCCGGATGCGACCAATGCCAACGTGAAGATGGGGCACCTGGGCATCGACCGGTTGAATCCGGACATTTATGCCGTGCGGCTGATGAACTACATCCTCGGCGGCGGCGGCTTCCGCTCGCGGCTGCTGATTGACGTGCGCGATAAGCGCGGATTGACGTACGGGATCTCGTCGATGTACTCGTTCAATCGGTATCCGGGAGAATTTGCGGTGACCGTGGCGACGCGCACTGATTCGTGCGCGCCGGCGATCGCGGCGACGATCGACCACTTGAACCGCATGCGCGACACCGACGTCACGGCGCAAGAGCTGAGCGAGGCGAAATCGTTCTACGCCGGGTTCTTCCCGCGGCAGTTCGAGACGCCGGAACAAGTCGCCGACCAATTGTCGATTGTCGAATTGTACGGACTGGAGAAGGATTATCTGGCGAAGTATATCGACTATCTCAATGCCGTCACGCCGCAGCAGGTTCGTGTGGCGGCGCAGAAATATCTCGATCCGAACAACCTGCTGATCGTCGTGGTCGGCAAGGCGGATGTGTTGCGCGACAAGTTGAAACAATTCGGTCAGGTCACCGAGCTGGATCTATCGGAGCTGTAGCGCGGCGAGCGACGCTCAAGTTGGAGAATAGACGCGGCGGGTGAATTTACGCGCCGCGTTGCATTTTGCGGGTTTCCGGTTGAGCTATTCGAGCTTCTTGACGCGCACGCGTTCGATGCGCGGACCTTTGACCAGCAGGATTTCGAACTGCAGGTTATCGATCACGACGCGCTCGCCCTGGCGGGGGATCTTGCCGAGGTGATCGAAGACGAAGCCGCCGACAGTGTTGGCTGCTTCTTCATCGAGTTCGACCTCGAACATCCGGTTGAAATCCTCCAGGGGATATGACGCCTGCACCTGGCACAGGCGGTCGTTGATCAGGATAAAGGGTTCCAGTTCGGTGTCGTGCTCGTCACGGATTTCGCCGACGATTTCTTCGACGATGTCCTCCAGCGTAATCAGGCCGGCAGTACCGCCAAATTCGTCGAGGACGATCGCCATGTGTTGCTGGGTGCGCTGGAATTCGTGCAGCTGAGTGGAAATGAGCTTGGAATCGGGGACGAAAGCGACCGGGCGGATCAGATCCTGCAGGATCACCAATTGGGCGTGGACGAGGACATTGATGACGTCCTTGGTGTGGACGACGCCCTTGATGTTATCGAGCGACTCCTCGTAGACCGGATAACGCGAATAGCCCTCCTCGGAGATTTTGCGCAGAATATCATCGTGGCGGCTGGTGAGGTCGAGGCCGACGATGCGGGTGCGCGGCGTCATGGCCTGGCGAACGGTGGTATCGGCGAACTCGAAGACGCCGCGAATCAGATCGCGCTCGGCCTGATCGAAATCGCCGCGGTCGTGACCTTCACTCAGAATAAGGTTGATCTCCTCATCGGTATGTGCCGATTCGACTTTGCGATCGACCAACCCGAACGGCCGGAGGATCAGGCGCGCGATCGAGCTAAGGAGCTTGGAGGGCAAATAGGCGATTTTCGAGAAGACGGAGACGGACGGAGCGACGCCGAGGGCGAGCTTCTCCGGGAAACTGACGGCGAGGTACTTGGGGACAAGTTCGCCCAGAATCAAGAACAGGGCGGAGAGAATAATCACGACGGCGGTGATCGCCAGATTTTCGGCGGCTTCGGGCGATACCTTAAAGGACTCAAAATAGGGCTGGAGAATCGGTACAAGCGAGCGGCCGCCGAGCACGGAACCGAGGGTGCCGGCGACGGTGACGCCGACCTGAATGGTGGCGATGAAATCCTCAGGTTGGGCCAGCAGTTCGGAAATCTTCTTGGCGGACTTGTCGCCTTGCGCAATCAGGTTGCGAATCTGGCTCTTGCGGACGGCAAGAATCGAGATTTCGGAGCCGGCGAAGAAGCCGTTCAGCAGGATCAGGATGGCGATGGCGAGGATTTCGAAGCCGGCGTTATCCACGGCGGAGTTCCTGCCGGCCCAAAGTGATCAAGCGTGATAGCGGAAGATCGCTCATGCTTTAAAGATTATAAGGACTCCGGACAGGAAGCGCAAGAGCGGGAGCGAAAAAGACTGGCGGCGAGTTTAGAGCATGCTGAACATGCGATCGAAACGGGCGCGTTCGAAGAAATGCCCCAGGTTGTAGAAGAACGCCGAGAAGAAATCAAAAATGTAGGGCGGTTCGACATTGGGGGCGTTGGGATCGGGCGCCCAACTGAAATAGATGAAGAGTGCTTTGCCCTTAATGTGGCTCTTGTCGAGGAAGCCCCAGAAGCGCGAGTCCTGGCTGTCGTCACGGTTGTCGCCGAGAACGAAATAGTGATCGGCCGGTACCTGCATCGGACCGAATTGATCGCGCGAGGAATAGAGGTCGGGCAGGGTATCGGGATCGCTATGGTGCATGCCGGCCAGGAGCGGCACCGGCTGGCCGTCGACCAGAAGCTGCTTGTCCTTGATTTCAACCACTTGTCCCGGCCCGGCGACGATACGCTTGATGTAATCCTTGGTGGGATTCATCGGGAATTCGAAGATAATGATGTCGTTAAGCTGTGGTTCGGCGAAGCGGTAGGCGAACTTGTTGACGAAGAGGAAATCGCCTTCGAGCAAGGTGTATTCCATCGATCCGGAGGAGACGCGGTAGGCCTGCACCACGAACATGCGCAGGATGACGGCAATCACCACCGCGATCAGGATCGCTTCGACATATTCTTTGATGTGAGACTGCCGCTTGCGACGCAAAGCGCGCGCGGCGCCGATGGTGGTAATCTCTGTTGCCATGTACACCAAGTATATCGGCTTTTCGTCCCGGTTTTTTGAGCAGCCAAATGCAGTTTCAGCGGCGTTTCGGAGTGGAACGACTGACAGTCGTGCCCCTTGCTCCGGGGCATAATTTTGGGATTGTTTTGACCGGGGCGAACGCGCTGATTAGCAGCCAAGCCGGCGGCGCGACCAGGCCGGCAGGAGCGAGAAATCTTAGCCTGGGGATAGAGGACATTTATGGGACGTTTGTCGACGGTGCTGCTGCTGATTGCATCAAACTTCTTTATGACCTATGCGTGGTACGGGCATTTGCGCGATTTCAAGGCGAAGCCGCTGGTCATTGTGATTTTGATCAGCTGGGGTGTGGCCTTCTTTGAATATTGCCTGCAGGTGCCGGCCAACCGCATCGGCTATCAGCATTTCAATCTCAGTCAACTGAAGGTGATGCAGGAGATTATCACGATGTGCGTGTTTGCGCTCTTCAGCGTCGTCTATATGAAGGAAGACCTGAAGCTGGACTTCCTGTGGGCGGGGCTGTGTCTGATCGGAGCGGCGTATTTCATGTTCCGGGGAATGATTGTGCCGCAGTGACGGAATAGCTGTAACTCAACAACGACGGCAGGAGCGTTGGCTCCTGCCGTTCGGGTTGTGACACATTTCGGCAGCTGATGATTAGTTGTGTGCGGGCGCTTCCGACTGCGGCGGCGGAATCGGACCCGGCACCAGATTCGGGATTGCGGGGAGCGACTTCAGGTAGGCAAAGATCGCCTTGAGGTCCGCGTCGGTGGACTTGCCGATGGATTGCCACGGCATCGGCGGCAGGATGTCGCGACCCATGCCGAGATGCTGGCCGGTGCGCATCGCCTTGATGAAATCGGCCTCTTCCCAGTCGCCGATCCCAGTCTGGGAATCGGGCGTGAGATTGGCAGCAAAGGAAATCCCCCAGGGGCCGACCCAGGCGGTCATGTGCGCATTGCACGCCGCCATCCAGCCGGCAGGATTGGGAATGCCGGGGACCAGCTCCGGCACACCGGCGTTAGCGGGATGACCCGAGAGCAGGATCGACGGATCAGGCTCGGGGCCCTTCGGTCCGAACTTCTTCGGCGAATGGCAATCGTTGCATCCGCCAATTGTGACGAGGTACTCGCCGCGTTTGACGAGTTGTTCCTGGGTCAAGGGTTGGTCGCCACTGCCGCTTTGGGCACAGGTAATCAAGAGCAACGCAGCACCGATCAGCGACAGGAAAAGTACGATCTTGGCAGTGGTTGGCTGCATGAGACACTCCTTGCGTTAGTTTCCGCCGGTAGTTTAGTGCGTGTGCCGGAGGTGTCAAGAAAAATATAGAGCTACAAAGACCAGAATCAACACGTCCGGACCAAAGAAATCCCCGCTCGGGCCGGGGAGCGGGGACTCAGGAAAGGGCAAGTGAGCGGCGACGGCACACTAATTCTGTGCGGGCGGTGCCGGCGGCGGAATCGGGCCGGGAACGAGATTCGGCACGGCCGGCAATGACTGAAGATAGGCGAAGATCGCCTTGAGATCGTCATCGGACATCTTGCCGATCAGCGGCCACGGCATCGGCGGCAGGATGTCGCGGCCGGTGCCCATATGTTTGCCGCTGCGCATCGCCTTGATGAAGTCCTCGACCTTCCAGGAACCGAGACCGGTTTTTTCATCCGGCGTCAGATTGGCCGTGAAGGAGACGCCCCAGGGGCCGGCCCAGGCGGTAAAGTGGGCATTGGCCGTGACCGCCCAGCCGTTGGGATCGAGTTTGTCGGCGGGGAACTCCAGCGCCGGCAGCGAGGCCGGGTGGCCGGAGAGGAGAATCGACTCGTCCGGGACCGGCCCGGCGGCGGTGAATTTCTTGGGCGAGTGGCAATCATTGCAGAGGCCGGACGAGACGAGATAGGCGCCGCGTTGGACGAGTTCAGCCTCGGTTAGCGGTTTGCTCCCGCTTTGGGCGCAAGTGATCAGCAAGAGGGTCGCGCCGGAAAGCGAAAACAGGATCAGGAATTTGGCGGTTGAGGGTTTCATGATTCACTCCTTGCGTGGGTTGAGGCTGTAAGTTTAGGATCACTAACTTAATTGTCAAGTAAAATGTGGATCGATGTTAACCATATCTATTGATCGCAATGGGCACTGGGTGAGGAAGAGTCGTGAGTTGCACGGAGAAAGACGGATTTCGCGCTGCAGCGGGAGCGGCGAAGTGCGAAGCACAGCAACATCAAGAGTTTGATCTGCGGGATTTGGCACTAAACGAGAGTGGACTGTCCACGTATAATATGGGGTGGTGCATTTTGGGGAAAGGAGTTGGCAGTGAAAAAGGTAGTATTGGCGGTGGTTCTGGGCGGATTGGTGTTTGCGGGCAGCGGATGTACAGAAAAGGTCACCGAGCCCAAGAAAGAAATCGTCCCGATCACCAAAAAGTGGTTCATCTACGACTTGAACGGGGTTGACTCGATCTTCTTGACTCCGGTTGACTCGGTAGTGTTGATCCGCTTTGAGGCCGAACTTGATTCGGTGGAAATGGAGCAATACGCCGCCGAGAACGAGATGTTGCAGGATAATGTCCGACACAAGGAACTTGGTTGGGGGTTTAACTTCTTCCGAACGGTACCGGGGACAGACATTGGATGGTTGCTGGCGGCTTTGCGTGCCGACGAGCGAGTGCGGTTTGCATATCCGGTCTTCAGGGACGGCGAGTGCGTCATGTTTGACTGTTTCCCGTCGACCGTCGTCAACCAGACATTGGTCAATTTCAAACAGGAACTCAGCCTGCGCGAGCGAGATTCGTTGTTTGCCGCGTGTGGCCTGCGCATTCTCCTGACGCCGGATTGGCTCAATGATTCCTATCTACTTGTACAGGAGGAGAAAGGGGTGGAGGACATTTTTGACGTGTCCAATCGATTGTTCGAGACTGGAGTCTGTCTTTACGCCGAGCCAAATATCATCGGGATCGCAAGTATCGATTGAGCTGCATTTCCACTCAACCGGGAGTCATTCCCCGTCGCGGTCGATTTGGAGGACGGCGAGGAAGGCTTCCTGCGGGAGTTCGACAGAGCCGATCTGCTTCATCTTCTTCTTCCCCTCTTTCTGTTTTTCCAGCAGTTTGCGTTTGCGCGAGATATCGCCGCCATAGCACTTGGCGGTGACGTTTTTGCGCATCGGCCGCACCGATTCGCGGGCGATGATGCGCGAGCCGATGGCCGCCTGGATGACAACCTCGAACATTTGCCGCGGAATCAGTTCCTGCAGTTTCTTGCAGAGTTTGCGGCCCCACACTTGGGCGCGGTCGTGGTGGATCAGGCAGGAGAGGGCGTCGACCGGCTCTGAGTTGAGCAGGATATCGAGCTTGACCAGCTTGCTTGCGCGCATCTCGAGGAAGTCGTAGTCGAGCGAGGCGTAGCCGCGCGAAATCGATTTCAACTTGTCGTGGAAATCGAAAATGATCTCTGACAGAGGCAGGTTGAACTCGAGCGTGGCGCGGCTGGGATCAGGATAGTGGGTTGCCTTGAATTCGCCGCGGCGCTCGGCGATCATCTTCATGATCGGGCCAATGTACTCGGTCGGAGTAATGATCTGCGCGGTGACGAATGGTTCTTCGATATGATCGACGGTCAGCGGCGGCGGCATTTTGGAGGGATTGTCCACCTTGACGACATCGCCCTTGATCGTGTGCACGTGATATTCGACGTTGGGGACGGTATTGACGATTGTGACGCCGAATTCGCGCTCGAGGCGCTCGTGGACGATTTCCAGATGGAGCAGCCCGAGGAAGCCGCAGCGGAAACCGAAGCCGAGGGCGAGCGACGATTCCGGCTCGTAGGTCAGGGAGGCGTCGTTGAGCTTGAGCTTCTCGAGGGCTTCGCGCAACTGGTCGTAGCGTTCGGTGGTCGCCGGATAGATGCCGGAATAGACCATCGACTTGATTTCTTTGAAACCGGGCAGCGGCGTATCGGCGCCGTGTTCGGCGTGCGTAATCGTGTCGCCGACCTTGGCATCGGAGACGTTGCGGATGTTGCAGACCAGGTAGCCGACTTCGCCGGCGGCGAGCTTTTTCGCCGGCACCCGATCGATAATCAGGTGACCGACTTCGTCGACTTCGTATTCGATACCGGTCGAGAAGAAGCGTACGTGATCGCCCTTCTTGACGGAGCCGTCGACGACGCGGATATACGGCACGGCGCCGCGATAGCTGTCGAACTTGGAGTCGAAGATCATTGCGCGCAGGGGAGCTTTGACATGTGTGGTCGGCGGTGGAATGCGATTGACGATGGCCTCGAGAATTTCGTGAATGCCGATGCCCTGCTTGGCGGAGGCCATCAGGATTTCCGCGCGCAGGCAGCCGATCAGGTTTTCGATCGAGTCGGCGACGCGTTCCGGTTCGGCATGCGGCAAGTCGATCTTGTTGATGACCGGAATGATCTCGAGGTTCTGGTCGAGCGCCTTGTAGAGATTGGACAGAGTCTGGGCTTCGATCCCTTGCGACGCGTCGACGACGAGCAGGGCGCCTTCACAGGCTGCGATCGAGCGGGAGACCTCGTAGGAGAAGTCGACGTGGCCGGGGGTGTCGATCAGGTTGAGAATATAGGTATGGCCGTTGTTGGCCTTGTATTGCATGCGGATGGCATGCGCCTTGATGGTGATGCCGCGTTCCTGCTCGAGATCCATGCTGTCGAGCATCTGCTTATGCGTGATGTTGATGGTACGCGTCATTTCGAGAAGGCGATCGGCGAGGGTCGACTTGCCGTGGTCGATATGCGCGATAATCGAGAAGTTGCGGATGTACTTAACGTGTTCCATAGTCGTAGTGAGTACGCGGCGTCGGCGGCGGTTATGAGGGTAGCCGGTCGTCCGTTAGCGGCTTGTCCGGGATGATCTCATTCGGTTCCGGCGTGCGATTGGCGATGTCCTCGGTCAGCTTGACCTTGTCCTCCTTGTAGTGCACGAGCAGGAAGCCGAGCAGTTGCGAACAGGTAATAATGTTGATTCCGTAAGAAATGATCACAATCCAGAGCGCGAGCAGTGCCAGCGCGATGATGATGGCCGCGATGTACTCGGCACCGACCGGTTGATATTGCCCGCCGAAACTGATCCAGTCGTAACCGATCGACGAGCCGGGATAAAGGGTCGTGAAGAAGTTCAGCAACGGCCGCGCCGGTTCAAGCAGGTTGTAGGCGGACATCAGGATGTTGCCGGCCTTCTCGCCGGCGAAGAGGGTCGAAAGGAAATTGGTGAGCTGGAGGGCGCGCATGAAGAAATAGCCGAGCACCCAGATTCCAATTTTAGCCAGGGCGATGCCGACGACGGTTGTGCCGAGCCAGCGCAGCGGCTGGGACCAGATGATGTTATAGATGTAGAAGGTGGCGCCGAAGGTCTCTTTCTCGCGGGCAACAATGATTGCCGGCAGGGTGAGAATGCCGGTGGTCAGGCCGAAGGCGAGGAAGACGAGAAAAAGCGACCAGAGAAAAAACGGCACCGCGTAGAGCAGCGCGTACAGAACTTCACCGACGCCGGGAATCAGCGCGATCAGACTGAGCACACTCTGAATCGCGGCCAGAACCGCGATGAGTAACAGCACCAGTCCGCCGGCAACCCACAGCGGCAACAGATTTGCGCGGGCATCGGTCGCGGCGGCGGCATGAGGATAGAAGTAGTTGCCGCGGACCTCCTCAAAGGCAAGTTTGGCCACCTTCAGGTTACCGTAATCATAGAAGCCGATCACAATGAGAATGCCGGCAATCCAGAGGGCAAAGCTGTACCAGTGTGAATATTCGCAGCCGAGAATGGGGAAAAGAGTTAAGCGCGACCAGATTTCCGCAAAGGACTGACCTTGGAACATCAGCGCCAGGTAGGTCAGGACGAGGTAGGCCAAATAGCCATACCAGAGCGGCCGCGCCTGAGCGATAAGGTTTTTGCCCGAGATCGCCAGCCGCGGCGCTTTGAGGATATCCCAGAAATCGTAACGCAGGTCAGAAGTCAGCGCCATAGTGATTGGCAAGCATGGTAGGGGCAGGAGTCGATATTGTCAAGTAAATTGGCCGTCGGGTTGGACGGGATGATCGGTCAGGCGTCTCCAACAAGAGCGCAACGCAAATGCAAGTGCCAGCAGGAGAGGCGGCATAATCGGCAGCAGCGAACGCGAGATGGCCTCGGTGAGAATCAGTACCGAAGAAAAGCAGAGCGCCGGATAGAGCAGGAGGACCCGGGCGCGGCGATCCACCAACAGCAGACCGACAACAATGCCCAGGAGCATCAGACCCTGGATCGAGTGAGAAAGGACACGCAGTGCCGGGCGATCAAAGTAATTTCGTGAGCCGGGGAAATAGCTCCAGGCGTAAAGCATCCGGCCGACGCCGTTAATGGTGAAGCGTAAGGGATCGGACGCGAAAGAACGCCAGAGGGCGCCGACGGCCTGGGTGTCACTACCGCCGCGCTGCGCCAGCTCGGGGTATGACTTGAGAGAATCACCCGGGACTTCGGCGTTGTGTACGCGCGTGTAGAGAGAATGGTAGGTCAGCTCAGCGGAAATCGGGGTGAAAACGCCAGTCGCGGCGCCGTTGCGAACTGCCCAGGGCATAACGACGACCACCGTGGTTCCGATCAGCACTGCCAACCGCAGGAGTCGACGCCGTGCGGGCAGGAGAAAGGGAAGCCACACGAGCAGGAGTAGTGAAAGGGCAATCGGTCTGGTCAAAATGCAGAGGCCAAGCGCAAGACCGCACCAAACCGCCGGCCGCAGGCGGACCTCACATACGGAGCGAACCAGCCAATAGACAAAGAGGGCGACGCCGCAGATGGTCAGCATTTCGGTGAGGATAAAGACGCAGTTGATCCAGAGGGGGAAATAGCTGCCGACGATGATTGATGCCCAGCGAAGACCGGATCGCGGAAGCAGGTAGTCGTAGCTTCTCAAGATCAGGACAAATGCCACGATCCCAACGAGTGCCTGCAAGAGCCTGACGACAGCGTAGCTTTGGCCCAGTTGCCAGTAGACCAGATAGAGAAACAGCGGGTAGACCGGCTGACGCAGACGCGTTGGAGTCTCGCCGTCGAAGCTATAGATCCCCTTGGCGGCGAGATTACCACTGATCTGTACATATTCGCCGGCATCGGCTTCGATGGTCACGTCGATAAACCAGATCGCCGCCAGCTCGATCATGAAGACGATCGCCAAACCGGGCCAGATTAACCTGAAGAAGTGCCTTAAGGGAAGTCCCGTTCGAGCATTGTCAGAGCCCACCGATCGGTTCTTGTCCACCGGATTGTATCTTCTCCCGCCAGAGACGACTCGCATGCGTTTGCAGCGTAGAATAGGCGGTTGAACTTGTGAAAGCAAGAGTCGTCTACGGGGCCGGATTCTGACTCAAAGGTTGCACGCAATCACGCCCAGCGCAAGGCGGATCGGAAGACCACTCGGCAAGTGTGATCGTCACGTCACGGACGAGCCATGCTATCCGCTCAACGCGGATCCGATAGCAGGGCCCAATTCAGATGAGTCCGGCGCGATCTACAGGCAGTTGGCGCAGGGATTCGTTCCACCGACGAAGATGAAACTGATCAAGTAGACGGCATCGGAGATGTTGACATTGCCGTCGCAATTGACGTCGCCGGCATCCATCGGATTTGGCGCTGGACCGCCGGCAAAGATGTAATTGATCACGAAAACAGCGTCAGAAATCGAGAGGCTGGCAGAACCGTCGGAGTCGCCGCAGAGCGCGTCGCAGGCATCGCCGATCCCGTCATTATCGGAATCCTGCTGAGCCGGGTTAGCATTGTCAGGGCAGTTGTCACAGAGATCACCGATACTGTCGTGATCGGCGTCCTCCTGAAGGGGATTGGCCAGGAGCGGGCAATTATCAGTCAAGTTGCCGACGCCGTCGGAATCTGCATCCGCCACCACGGTCGTGTCACGTAACTGCAGGATGAAGAACTTGCCGTTCATGTTTGAGCCGTAGACGTACCCGGAATCGGCAAAGGGAAACGCACCCCAGCAGCCGTCAAATCCGGAAGCGGTTGGCCAGGTGTCGAAGCGAGCGACGACGGTCGGCGCTGACGGATTGGCAATATTCCAGACCTCGACACCGGCGGCGTAGTGCGAGATGTAGACGAAATCTCCCCAGCAGTGCACGTTGTGGGCAACGTTGGAATTGCCGAGGAAGCTGCCTGCAAGCTGCACGTTACTGAGGTTGGAAATGTCCCAGACCTTGATCGTCTTGCCGGTAGTCTCTTCGGTGGTGACCATATGCTGGCGATCATCGGTCGGCCAAACATTGTGCACGTAGCCGGCACTGGGAATCGTGACGCGCGAGATCAGCACCGGGGCGGTCTTGACGGCCATGTTGTAGATCGAAATGGTGGGCGCGTTGCCGTCAGCGACGTAGATCGTGTCGTCGGTCGCAAGGACGTCGTGGATACCGATGGCATCGCCAAAGCTGTGCAAGTGGACGGGATTCTCCGGATCAGCCAGGCTGAAGACGTGAATTGACATGGCAGCCTGATTGCGGCCCTCGAGATAGGCGAAGCCATTGAGGGTATCGATGGAGAGATTGTGCGAGGTCACATCACCGGAAGGGTGCACCGGGATCGATTTCACGAAGTGGACGCTATCGGGTAAGTACTGCAAGTCGATAATCATCAGGCCTTGATTGGTGCCTAGGCACTCGGAGGTGCAGTACGCGTAGTGCTGGTACGTCTTGATGTCGCGCCAGTAAGCGGAACAACTGTTCTGGGGACCGGGCACGACCTGAACGGGCAGCCGCGCCGAGACGTTGACGACGGCGATCCCGTTGCGCACGCCCATCAGGCCGTAGAGCGTGCCGTCCGGGGCTTTCCAGCCCCAGCAATCAGAGCCGCCGAGGTTGCCGGCACTCGGATAGGTAAAGGTGGCGATGCTGTCTAAGACAAAGTCACTGGCTTGGGCCCGAAGTGGCAGGCAGCAAGACAACGCGATGGTGAGTATCCCGATGACGGTGCGATTCACGTCTCCTCCATTTGTCAGAAAAGCTCGGCAGCGCTGAGCAGGGGTGTCCAATAATCGCCTAAATATATCGATTTAGACGATTATGTCAATGGTAGATGACTGATTCGTTGGAGTAGCGCTCAGAGCCCGGCCGGGAATCGCGGCGGTCGTGCTAAGGCTGGACGCCGGCATGACATTCGTAGCAGCCGGTTTCCTTCCAGGCGTCGTCGATATCGACGGGATGTTTGAATTCCAGGCCGAGTCCGGTGGAATCGCGTTCCATGGCACCGGCCGGACCTTGGGTCACAATTGTATGGCAGGCGGAGCAGTCGTGCGTGATTGCAGCGCCAGCGGAGCTCTTGTGGTTGCCGGCGTGGCAACGCATGCAGCCGATGTCGTTGAAGTGGCCGATGTTGTTCGGGTAAACGTCCCAGCGGGCCTTCATATAGGGGAAGATATTCTGGGTGAAGGCGTGCTGGACTGCGACGATCGCCGAGTCCACGGCGCTGTGACGAGCCGGATCGTCCAGCAGTCCGGCTTCCTTATAGTGGTCATTGATTCGCGTCGAAATGGCGGACAGCGCGGCGTCTTTGGTGTCGTATTCGGCCGCCATGGCTTCGACCGCAAGTGCCTTGATACCGGGCAGCGTTGGATCGATAAAACCGGCCTGGAGTGAGCGGTCAACGGCGTAGTCGGGCGAGCGATAGATATGGCTGGGGCGGTTGTGGCAGTCGATGCAGTCCATCACGCGCACCGCCAGGGTATCGCGGGCGGCCGGATCGAGCGGATTCGCTTCGTCCTCGTACAGGGTGACGGCGCCGGTTGATTTTTCGGTGACGCGCACCCAGGGAATGTCCTGGCGGCCGTAGTCGCGGGCGATGTATTCGATCTTGATGTCGGGGTTGATATGCCAGTGGATACCGGCTTTCTGCCCCGCGTGCGGTTCACCGGTATCGGTGATGATGCGCATATCGATCGACCATTTGGGGTTGTCCTCGTCGTACATGTAGTGCGTAAAGGTGCGCAGTTCCTGCCCGTAGGTCTTTTCCGGCCAATGGCACTCCTCGCAGGTTTCCCGTGCCGGGCGCAGGTTGCGGATCGGGGTGGCGATCGGGCGCGGATAGACGTTTGCCATAACGGCGTAGACCTGGTAGGCGCCGGAGAGCTTGGACTTGGCGTACCAGGAGGCGCCGGTACCGACGTGGCATTCAACGCAGGCGACGCGGGCGTGGGGCGAGGCCTGGTAAGCCGTGTATTGCGGTTCCATCACCGTATGGCAGGTGGTGCCGCAGAACTTGACCGACTCGGAATAGTGGTAAGCCTGGTAGCTGCCGACCGCAGAAATGGCGAAGAAGAGAACGGTGCCGACGACGAAGATCGCGGTAGCGTTGCGGTGACGGGGATTATTGAGATCGACGAGCGGCCACCTGGGCAACTCAGAGGATTCGCCGCGTTTCCAGCGGCGCCATTCGCGGAACATACCGATTGGAATCAGGATCAGACCGCAGATCAGGATCGCCGGCAGTACCATGTACAGGAAAATGCCGAAGTAGGCACTGGTCTGCTCCATGGTGAAACTGATCAACAGCATCACAATGATCACCAGGGCCGTGGCGAGCGCGATAAAAGCACCGAACGAACTGATCCAGTTGTAAGCTAAGCGCGGCAAGCGCGGTCTGGGAACGGTCATCTTTGTCTCCTCACATCGAACAACGCGAACTGCGTTGTACGGTCAGACAATAACGCGCATGAGGACAGAGAGCAAGGGGAAAGCGCGGGGCGAAAATAGCGATTGACGGCCTGCCGGAATGGGCGTATTATCGATCGGCGGATCGCGGCGGCTGGATTGCCGGCGTGATTTGTTACTGGTCACGGGGAGCGAAACTGGCCAGGTCCCGCGCAATGCAAGCATCCCAAACCCCGCCAGGACCGGAAGGTAGCAACGGTAGGCGATTACTTCATGTGCCGCGGGGAAACCTGGTCAGTTTCCTTCCCGCCAAGCGGGACGGCCGAAGAACTCAACGACACGCAGATGAGCTATTACGTATTCTCGCGCAAGTATCGTCCGCAGAAATTCGCCGAAGTGCTCGCGCAGGATCACGTCTCGGAGACGCTGACGCGCGCGATTGAGCATGGTCGGATCGCGCAGGCCTACTTGTTTTGCGGTGTCCGGGGGACGGGCAAGACAACGGTGGCGCGAATCCTGGCCAAGCGCCTGAATTGTGCCAATCCGCAGGGAAGCGAGCCGTGCGACCAGTGCGATTCGTGCGTGGGGATTATCAAGGGGCGGTCGCTGGACGTATTGGAGATCGATGCAGCCTCGCACACCTCGGTGGACGACGTACGCGAGCTGCGCGAGTCGATCAAGTACGCGCCGGTCAGCGGTAAGCACAAGGTGTACATCATCGACGAAGTCCATCGCTTGAGCGGCTCGGCGTTTGACGCCTTGCTGAAGACGCTGGAGGAGCCGCCGGCGCATGCGGTGTTCGTGTTTGCGACGACCGAGGCGCACAAGGTGCCGCAGACGATTTTGTCGCGCTGTCAGCGCTATGATTTCCGGCGGATCCCGGAGTCGGAACTGCGCGCGGCGCTGCGCGGTATCGCCGAAAAGGAAAAGCTCCAGGTTGCCGACGATGCGCTGGCGGAACTGGCGCGGCGCGGCGACGGTTCGCTGCGGGATGCACTGTCGATTCTCGACCAGGTGGCTTCGTGGCAGCACGAGCAGATCGACATGAAACTGCTGACCGAAGCGCTGGGAATTCTGCCGCGCAGCGAATTCCGGGCTCTGTTGGGACTGATTCGCGGGAAAGATGCGGCAGGGATCATCGGCAAGATCGACGACGTCCTGAAGGCCGGTGTCGGCGCGGCGGAGTTCGTGCGCGGGTTTCAGGAGGAAGTGCGCTTGCTGCTGGTTTTCAAGGCCGCGCCCGAACTGGGGGCGGACTACGGCATGACCGCGGATGAAGCGGCCGAGTATCGCGCACAGGCGGCAGAATATTCGCTCAATGATCTGCTGCGGATTCAGAATCTGCTGGTGGCGCTGGAGGAGAAAATCCGCGACGGGTTCGATCCCGTCATCAACCTCGAACTCACACTGTTGAAATTGATGCAGATGGAGGAGAGCGTCAGCATCGAGGAAGTGCTGAGGCAGTTGTCCGGCGGGACGATCAGCGCGGCGAAACCTGCGGCTGCGGAAACGGCTGAGGCGAAAAAAAAATCGGTAAGTCCCGCCTCGACGCTCACGATCTCCAAGCCGGCCGAGTCCCCGGCGATCGCAGCTCCTGCCGCCGCGAGGACGACCCCGCCGCCGCCGGAGTTTGATCTCAACACAATGTGGCAAGCTTTACTGGCGGCGCTGAAGCCGGTGCATCGCAATCTGCAGATCAAGCTATCGCTGGCGCAGCCGCGCGCGGTCGAGGGGAACAAGGTGACGGTGGCGTTTGACCGCATGGGGGAGGTGCACGTCCGCTATTTCCAGGATCGCAGTCTGCAGCAGACGTTGGAGCAGGTGGCCCGGCAAGTGAGCGGGCGCGACTTACGCTTCCACTTTTTCGTCGATCCCGCCTGGAGCGGCAAGGGTGAAAATGGCGGCAACGGCGGGCGCGGGGCGAACGTAATGTTTGCGGAGGCCGAAAGGGCCGAACATCCGCTGGTGGCAAAGGCGATCGAGATTTTCGAGGCCGAGGTCACGGCTCGGCGGGACCTAAACGAGAAATAGTAGCAGCAGACACGAGGAGAGTTGATGGCCAAAGGTTTTGGCGACATGATGAAGCAGGTTCAGAAGATGCAGGCCAAACTGGCGGAACTGCAGGAGGAACTGAACAACAAGCGCGTGGAGGCAACCGCCGGCGGCGGTATGGTCAAAGCAGTGGTTACCGGCAAGGGCGATCTCAAGGAAGTCAGGATCGACCCGGAAGTGCTCAAGGAGAGCGATGTCGAGATGCTGGAAGAGATGATTGTCTCGGCCGTAACCAAGGCGCAGGAGCAGGCGCAGCAGATGCAGGCCGACACGATGAGTTCGTTGACCGGCGGGTTGAATATTCCGGGGCTGGGGAATCTGGGATTGTAAGCGGTGCGATCCAACACAGCCCCCTAACCCTCTTTGTTATGGGGGAATCGAGAATGCCCACCGGAATCCGAATGATTATAATTCAAGTTATAAGATGAAACCATTGCCGACATCGGATACGTTGGAGAAGCTGATCAACCGGCTGTCGCGGATGCCGGGGGTGGGGCGCAAGTCGGCACAGCGGCTGGCGTTCTATATCCTGAAATTACCGAAAGAGCAGTCAGACGAGCTGGCGGAATTGATCACCGACGTCAAGGTCAAGGTCAAGGAGTGCTCGGTCTGCTGCAACCTTACCGACTCCGATCCCTGCCGCATCTGCGCCGACACGCAGCGCGACGCCACGAAGATCTGTGTCGTCGAGGAGGCGCACGATCTAATGGCGCTGGAGAAGGGCGAGGCCTATCGCGGGGTATACCACGTGCTGGGCGGAGTTTTGTCGCCACTGGACGGCGTCGGGCCGGACGACCTGAAGATTCGACGGCTGCTGGAGCGGCTGAAGGGGGAAGTGAGCGAGGTGATCCTGGCGACTTCGCCCGATACCGAAGGGGAGGCGACCGCGATTTATATTGCCAAGCTGATTCACCCATTGGGGATCAAGGTGACTCGCATCGCGCGGGGTCTTCCAGTGGGCACCGACCTTCAGTTTGCCGACAGCCAGACTTTGGCGAAGGCGCTGGAGGGGCGGGTGGAGTTTTAGATAACCGGCATTTCAGCCGTCTTCCCAAGAACAATTCCGACAACAACTTAACCGATTTGAGTGGCGAGTCCGGGCTCCCGGTCCGTATAATAGGGTGAAACGGGCGGGGTAAGTTGCGTCCGTGGAACAAGATCGCGCTGCCTTCTGTTAAAAGCGGTGAATGCAGTTCTGACGGGACTGCAAGTGAACAAGACAGAGTGGAGGTTTAGAATAGAATGAACACCATGAAAACCACGTTCCTGATGGCACTGCTGATGGTGCTGGCCGTCGGACTGGGATACATGTTTGGCGGCAAGGGCGGCATGATGATCGCCTTCGTGTTCGCCCTGTTGATGAACGTTTTCTCTTACTGGTTCTCGGATAAGCTGGTCTTAAAGATGTACAAAGCGCAGCCGGTGACCGAGACGGATCAGCCGCGGCTGTACAACATGGTGCGCGAGCTGTCGCAGCGGGCGCAGTTGCCGATGCCGAAGGTGTATGTGATTCCGAGCGACACGCCGAACGCGTTCGCGACCGGGCGCAATCCGCAGCACGCGGCGGTGGCGGTGACCAGCGGCATCATGCGCATCCTCAACGAAAACGAGCTGCGCGGGGTGATCGGACACGAGCTGGCGCACGTCAAGCATCGCGATATTCTGATCGGGACGATCGCGGCGGTATTTGCCGGCGCGATTTCGATGATCGCGAACATGGCGCAATTCGCGGCGATTTTCGGCGGCAGCCGGTCGGATGACGAACGCGGCGGCGGCGGTCTGGGGGTGCTGGTGATGGCGATTGTGGCGCCGATTGCGGCGATGATGATTCAGATGGCGATTTCGCGTTCGCGCGAATACCTGGCCGATGCGGGCGGCGCGAAGTTCCACGGTAATCCGCGCGATCTGGCCAATGCGCTGCGCAAACTGCACACGGCCTCCCAGCGGGTGCCGATGGATGCCAGTCCGGCGACAGCGCACATGTTTATCGTCAATCCGCTGTTCGGGCGCGGCGGTTTCACCAGCCTGTTTTCGACGCATCCGCCGATGGAAGAGCGGGTGCGGCGTCTGGAAGAGATGCGGCTGGGATATACCGGGTAAGTCGCAACCAAGAACAAAGAATGCAGAATCGAGCGGCTGATCGAAAGGTCAGCCGTTTTTTTGTCTTCAGTCTTTCACTGTCGTTGTTTTGCGGTCACAACAAAGGTGTCTGTACCAACACGAATCTCGATCTTCCCCTCGTAGAGGCCGTCCTCCATCGTGATCTTGCAGGTTCGATCTTGGGCGCGCTCGACTACCAAGCCTTGGGTGAGGGATTTGCAGAGGTAGGGGAGGCGGGAATCGCGCCGACTCGCGTCGCTCTTCATGTCTTGGACGACATAGAGCCAATTCTCGACGCTATCTACATAGTTGATCACCGCTTCAATCAATCGGAGCGAGTCCATTGATAGTCTTTGGTTGTTGCGTGGAGGCACTGGCCTGTAGTGACGAGGTTGCCGATGGATAGTCGAGTCGACCGGCCGTTTGAGCGAGTCGCTTAATGGCGGTGTCTCCCAGAGTTTGCCCTGGCTGTCTGGGACTGCAGTTGTCCGTGGGTGCACTCCGGTGACGCTTGGCGGAGGGCCGGAATCATAAGTGTCAATTACTCTTATGCTTAAACTGTCCGGTTGACCGGAAACTGGTTCGGGCGGCCCCAAGATCCGATAGTAGCGAGAAGTTATCCTGCCTCGCGTCTTGAAGAGATTTGAATGACTGACACTGCACGAGGCGCTGACGAACCCTTGGAAGAACTCGTAACAGCCATGCACAGCACGGGCTCTTAAGACCAGCGATACAACAGAGCCCTCTTCAAGGCGTCCGTGCCACTCCGTTTGTCCTGAATCCAGAACACAGCAAGGGGGAAGGAGAATAACGACCTTGTCTGGCACATCGTTGTAATGCGTGATCGGCTGCTTGATCTTGACATTGAAGGTCACTCGAAACGTGTCACCGACGACGATCGTATCGGGCAAGAGCAATTCGAGATCGGCATCCAGGTTGTAGGGACGGCTCACTGGCTCGTTCGCGGTGAGTTGGTGTACCGAGAGGATGATCAGGCAGGATGCGGCAAAGACAAATCGGGCAACCGCCGCTGAATTTGTAGTCATGTAGGCACTCCCTTCAAAATCATCGACCCGATGCAGGATCCGACCAGGGGAATCTCGCATGCGCAAAGCCAATGCACTCCAGTATACATTTCCAATTTCACGGGCGTCAAGGTGATTTGTTGAGCTCCGGATCGACTTTTCGGCAAGGTTCGCGCTTCCAAAGCACCCTGGAATTTCATACCTTCTTCTCCCAATAATCGTATAACCGCTATATATGCGGAGGATAAGAATGACTCTTCGGTTCAACAGTTCTGGACTCAGTAAGCTCACAGCGATCTGGGTTTTGATTGTCCTTGGCTTGAGCGCAGCCGCGC
This sequence comes from Candidatus Zixiibacteriota bacterium, assembly GCA_020853795.1. Taxonomy (NCBI): domain Bacteria; kingdom Pseudomonadati; phylum Candidatus Zixiibacteriota; species Candidatus Zixiibacteriota bacterium. Next base: position 35,340 of record JADYYF010000071.1, on the reverse strand, counting down.
TGGCGCAGGCGCCGACGCCGCCGGTGGCGACGGTGATTCCCAAGGCGGACACGCTGTTCGGCGAGGTGCGCATCGACAACTACTTCTGGCTGCGCGACCGCACCGATCCGGATGTTTTCGACTATCTCGAAGCCGAGAACGAGTACACCAAGATGATGATGACGGACACGGAGGCGCTGCAGGAGCAGATCTTCAAGGAAATCATCGGCCGCATCAAAGAGACCGACCTGAGCGTGCCGGAAAAGGTTGACAACTACTATTACTACTCGCGCACCGAGCAAGGTAAGGAATATGCGATCCACTGCCGCAAGTTGGGGAGTCTGGAGGCGCCGGAAGAAATTCTGCTCGACGAAAACGAGCTGGCGGTCGGGAAGGAATATCTGCACATCGGCGCGTACGGCCTCAGCCCGAATCACCAGTTGCTGGCGTACTCGGTCGATACGACGGGCGGCGAGGTCTACACGCTGTATGTCAAGAATCTGCAGACCGGCAAGCTGCTGAGCGACCGCGTGCCCAACGTCGGCAACAGCATCGCCTGGGCGGCGGACAACCACACGCTTTTCTACGACGTGCTCGACGAAACCTACCGGCCGTATCGCATCTATCGCCACGTGCTCGGCAGCGCGGCGAGCGCGGACAAACTGATTTTTGAGGAGCCGGACGATCACTACTTTGTTGATGTCGCACTGTCGCGCAACAAACGTTGGATCATGATTGATCTGGGCAGCGAGACGACCTCGGAGGCACTGTACCTTGACGCCAACAATCCGCTCGGCGAATTCAAGGTGGTGCAGCCGCGCCAGGCGGGTGTTGAGTACTACGTGTTCCCGCACGACGACCAGTTTTTTATTATCACCAATGACAACGCGCTCAACTTCAAGGTGATGACGGCGCCGGCGAGCAACCCGGGCAAGGCGAACTGGAAAGAGTTCCTGCCATACCGCGAGGAGATCCGGGTCGAGTCGATGAAGACTTTCAAGGATTACGTCGCCATCAGCGAGCGCCAGAACGGATTGATCCAGCTCAAGATCGTGCGCTTGAGCGACAAGGCGGAGCACAATATCGAGTTTCCGGAAGCGACGTTTTCTGCAATGTTCAACAACAATCCGGACTTCAACAGCCGTGCACTGCGGTTTACCTATTTCTCGCTGACGACACAGAAATCGGTGTTTGAATACGACATGGAATCGCGCGAGCGCAAGCTTCTAAAGCAGGATGAAATCCCCAGCGGCTATGATGCCACGCAATATCAGGCCGAGCGCATTTTTGCGACGGCGCCGGACGGGGTGCAAGTGCCGATCGCGCTGGTTTACCGCAAGGACAAGTTTCGCAAGGACGGGACGAACCCGGTGTATCTTGACGGCTACGGCGCTTACGGAATTCCGGAGGACCCGTGGTTTTCGGTGGCCCGGATCAGCCTGCTCGACCGCGGTTTTGTGTTTGCGATCGCGCAGGTGCGCGGCGGCGGCGAGATGGGGCGACCGTGGTATTACGCCGGCCGGCTGCTGAACAAGAAGAACACCTTCACCGACTTCATCGCCTGTGCTGAGCACCTGATCAAGGAGAAGTACGCAGCCACGGACAAGGTCATCGCTTATGGCGGGAGCGCCGGCGGTCTGCTGGTCGGGTCGGTGTTGACAATGCGTCCCGATTTGTGGGGTGCGGTCGTTGCCGATGTGCCGTTTGTTGACTTGATCAACACCATGTCGGACTCGACGATTCCGTTGACGGTTACCGAATGGGAGGAATGGGGAAATCCGCTGGAACCGGAATACTATAGTTACATGCGCTCGTACTCGCCGTATGACAATATCCGTGCCACCAACTATCCGCCGATCTTGATTACCGCCGGGTTGAACGATCCGCGCGTGGCGTACTGGGAGCCGGCGAAATTCTGCGCCAAGTTGCGCGCCATGAAGACCGACGGCAATTTACTGCTGTTGAAAACCAATATGGATGCTGGTCACGGCGGGGCGTCGGGGCGTTATGAGGCTTACAAGGAGATCGCGTTTGAATACGCGTTCCTGCTGAAGGTGCTGAAGCTCCAGCCCTGACACCGACGCTTGATCAAGTGTTTCGAGATGAAGCGAGAGTGCAGTTCACTCTCGCTTTCGTTTTGTCTCGTCTCACAGCAGTAAGCGCTTCTCGCGACAGTGATTGAGTCATTGATGGAGTGGGACGGCAACCGAGGTTCGAGTGCAATCCCGAGTACCGCATCGCAACACCGTCTACACAACTAACCTTCTGATCGATAATGGATTAAGGCTTTCGCCCGGCGTGTCGATAATACGACAATGGGAATCTTACCCGGGTGAGCGCACTTTGAATAGCACGATTCGATCACTCTTCCCCCGGTTAGAGAGCATCTACATGGCTTCGCGCGCCATCACGGCCGTAGCTGTGCTGAGTTGGATGTTTTCCACGACCGGGGCCGAGAACGTCCAGCGCGAGATCAGCTTTGGCATGGTGATCTTCGCGCTGCACCTGGCGATTTTCTATTCCATTTGGAAATTCAAGCCGAAGCTGATCTCGGAGGTCTTCACCTATTCCTTGATCTTCGACGTGATTTTCGTGACCTACCTGATCAAGTTCACCGGCGGCGCGGATTCCGGTTTTTACCTGCTGTACTACCTGAACATCATGTTCTCAGCGTACTACTTCAGCCTGAACTTCTGCGTGGGCGTTTCGTTCGCCGTAACGATTCTTTACATCGTCTCCAACCCGGAACTGCTCACCAGAACCTCGCCGATTGAACTGGGGTTGCGGGTCGGGTTTGCCTGGTTTTTTGCTTATGCGGTGGGATTTGTCGCGCGGCATATGAAGCAGTCGGAGGGCAAGCTGCTGAAACTGCTCGATTCACTTAACGAGAGCACGACCGAACTGGAACGTTCACAGGCGCGGATCGAAAACATCTATGAAACCTCGCGGTTGTTGGGCGAACTGCATGACGACCAGGGCATCACCCGCGACGTGTTAAATATCGTCGAATCAATTCTGGGATTCGAGATGTGTTCGATTCAGCTCTGCGCTCCCGACTTGACCTACCTGTACGAGCGCGGACGGCTGCAGGAGGGCCGGCGGCTGACCTCCGGTCTGCGGGAGATTATCGCGGCGGAGGGACTGGTCGGCGAAGTAGTGCGCAGCGGCCGGGCGCGAAGAATCGTTGATCTGCAGCAGTTTCCCGAGTATATTCCGACCATCAGCGACGCGCAGAGCGCGCTGATTGTACCGATGATATCGCATGGACGCGTCATCGGCGTCTTGCAGGCGGAGGCCAGCCGGCTCAATCGCTTCTCCGAGACCGACCAGAAGGTCGCGGCGATTCTGGCCGGGTCGGCGGCGATGGCCTACGAAAACTCGCGCCTGCACGCCGAACTGGAGAAGATGGTGATTATCGACGAGCTGACCGGAGTCTACAACTACCGCTTCTTCTCCGAGCGCCTCAACGATGAAATCAAGCGCGCCACCCGCTACCACCAGCCACTATCGCTGATCATGGTTGACCTCGATTGGTTTAAGCGGATTAATGACAATTACGGGCATGAGGCGGGAAATATGCTGTTGCGCGGCGTGGTGCGGGTGCTGGCGGCCAATATCCGTGACACCGACGTCCTCGCCCGCTATGGTGGCGAGGAGTTTATCATCATCCTCCCGCAAACCGATAACGACGACGCCCGAATTATCGCCGAGCGAATTCGCGCCGAGATCGAGTCCTCGACTTTCGGCGACGGCGCCAAGTTCCCGCGCCTGAGAGTCACCGTTTCGGTCGGAATTACCACCTATCCTGACAATGGTCGCAGCGAGGACGAGCTGGTGCAGCTGGTCGATCAGGCGATGTACCTCGCCAAGGGCAGCGGCAAGAACGCGGTCGTGATGATCTGATGCTTGAGCTGCGGCGCATGGTCGGGTCACTGCTCGTGGCGGGATTCGACGGGCATTTGCTCCCCCACAACTTTGAAGCTGCATTGAAGGATGGCGCGCTTGGCGGTATAATCCTGTTTGCCCGCAACTATCGCGACCGCGACCAACTGCGACGGCTGACCGCGATGACGACGGTAGCCGGGGGAGCGCAAGCGCTGATTGCCGTGGATCAGGAGGGTGGACGCGTCGTGCGTTTCGACGGAGATTTTCCCACGTTTCCTTCACCGTGGCACTATGCCGAAGCCGGCGATCCGGAAGGGTTGCTGGCTGCCGCCGCGACAACGGCGCGCGAACTGCGCAAAGACGGGATCAATCTGAATCTGGCGCCGGTCTGCGATTTGGCGCCCGCAACAAGTGACCACGTCTTGTATGGACGGGCGTACTCCTCGGATCCGGGCACGGTGGCGGCGGTGACAACGGCGCAGGTCCAGCAATTCCATCGCGAGCGCGTGCTGGCGTGCGCCAAGCATTTCCCCGGCCTGGCCAGTGCCATCGGCGATCCGCATCAAGTGGTTGCGCGCTCGCAGCAAAGCCGCGAAGAATTTCGGCACAAGGATTACGCGCCGTTTCGCGCGGCAGCGCAGGCGGATGTCGATTTCGTGATGACCACCCACGTGCGAGCCGATTCGCTCGATCCGGGTCAAATCGCGACCTTTTCGGAGCACATTATTGAGGAAGAATTACGCGGCGAAATCGGATTCTCCGGGCTTGTCATTTCTGATGATTTGCAGATGTTGGGGGCCCTGGAGCAAATCAACCAGGTCGAAGCGGGCGTGCGCGCTTTGTTGGCGGGTAACGACTTGCTAATCTATGCCAACTTGCACGATCAATTGGACGAGGTGATCGGTGGAATGGCGGCGTACGCACAGCACGATGAAAGACTTGCGCTGCGAATCGCAGCGAGCTACCATCGAGTGAGCCGGTTCAAGAAAGAAAACGCGCAGTTCCTGAGTGCATGATTCACCCCTTGATCAAAGTGATTACCAACAAGATGCCGCGGCGCACCCTCGGATTGATGTCGGGGACGTCGGCGGACGGATTGGATATAGCCTATTGCGAAGTCAACTTGCTCGATCGCTCACTGCGGAACCTGGCGGCAGCGACAGCGCCCTATCCTGGTGAACTGCGCGAGAAAGTGCTTGAACTGGCGAATAGCGCGGCCGTGTCACTGGAGGAGTTGAGCGCTACGAGTCACGCGCTGGGTCGCTTCTATGCCGGCGCGGTCGTCGAGTTTTGCCGGACACACCAGCTCGCACGGGAGCAGATCGATTTGATCGGATCGCACGGGCAGACGGTGCGCCACCTGTCGCAGCCGCGCACCGTTGCGGGTTTCGAGACGCGCGCCACATTGCAGATCGGTGAGGCGGAGTACCTGGCAAAAGCAACGCGTGTGGTCACAGTCAGCGACTTTCGCAGCGCGGACCTGGCGGTCGGGGGCAGCGGGGCGCCGCTGGCGCCGATCTACCATGCGCTGCGATTTTCCGAGCGGCGGCTAACGAAGGCGGTAGTCAATATCGGTGGGATCGCCAATGTGACGATACTCAAACGCGACGGTGAAGTACTGGCCACCGACACCGGCCCCGGCAATTGCCTGATCGACACCTTGATGCGCAGCGCCTGCGGGCGCAATTATGATGCCGGCGGCGCGGTGGCAGCCACCGGTGCGGTTCATGACGCACTGCTGGCAGAATTGTTGAGAAGTGAGTTCGTGACCCGCTCATTGCCGATGAGTCTTGATCGCCGGGAAATGGCGAAGTTGCTTGAAGCTGAACCGGTCAAGGCACTGATCAAAGAGTTGAAGCCTGAGGATTCGGCAGCGACGCTGACGGAGTTCACGGCAGTGACGATCCGGCGCCAGACGCAACGTCTGTGCCGCGATGAGTCGCCGTCGTTGGTGCTGGTCTGCGGCGGCGGCGCGCATAACGTGACGTTACGGAAGAGACTGCAGGAGCATTTTGCGCCGGCACGCGTGGGTTTGACCACGGAATTCGGGTCAAACGTTGATTTCGTCGAGGCGGAGACATTTGCGTATCTGGCCAACCTGGCGATCGAAGGTGAGGAAGGGAATTTGCCCCAGGTCACCGGCGCGGCGCGTCGAGCGGTGCTGGGTAAAATATCATTGCCATGATGCGAACCTTCGTCGTTGCGATCATCACGTTTGTCGTGTCGATGCTGGCCTGCGCGCGGATGAACTACGCGGTCAAGCAAGATGGTTACGATGCGCTCAAGAAGCCGCTGATTCGCGTGCGCATCCTGCATACAGCGGACAAGGTCAAATTCGGCGCCAAAGGGGACTGCGTGGTGCGCACCTGGGATGTCAACAATGAGAAGTCCGCCTATTACTCCTCAGCGCATTTGAAGATCGAAGCGGAAGGCTCATATCTGACCCTGACCGATCTCGACGGCAACCGGCTGGAAACGAAACTCAGAAAAGTAACGGTGTCGGCGGACAAGAAGTCGTGGCTGTGGCTGGACAAGCGCAAATTCCGCGGTGTCTTCGAATTCTATCCCGACGGCCACGATACCTTGTACATCGTCAACGTCCTGAACCTCGAGGACTATCTGCGCGGCGTACTGGCGCCGGAAATTGGCCGGCGCAATCAGGATGAATATGAAGCAGTCAAAGCGCAGGCGGTGGCGGCGCGCACCTATGCGCTGGTGACGCGCGGGAAATATCCCAACAAACAATACGACATGGTTAACGAGATTCTCGACCAGGTGTATATCGGCGTCGACGGTGAGCAGCGCCTGACCGATCAGGCCCTGCGCGAAACGCGCGGCGAAGTCCTGATGGCGGACGGTGAACTGATCGAGACCTACTACCACTCGACCTGCGGCGGTCACACCGATGCGGTAGCCGACGTCTGGGACAAGGAGCCGCGTTCATACCTGCAGAGCGTACCGGATGACACCTTCTGCAATTGGTCGAAGTACTACACCTGGGACGAAACCTTGGCGGCGGATTCGGTGCTGGCGTCGATTCGCAAGTATCTGGAAGCGGGACGCAAGGATGCGAGTACCCTGGGCACGCAGTTGCTCGCCATGACGGTGCAGTCGCGCGCGACCGGCGGTCGTGCCATTACGCTGCGCGTCACCACTGAGCGCGGCGACGTGTACCTGACTAAGGACCAGATTCGCTGGGCGATTACGCGGCCGAATGGCGGCGGGATCCTGCGTTCGTCGGATGTGGATTTTCAGTTGGTGCGCGATTCCGCCGGCCTGGTGACGGCGGTGCAGGTCAGCGGCCGCGGCTACGGGCACGGGATCGGCATGTGCCAGTGCGGCGCCATCGGCCGCGCTCGCGCGGGGCAGACCTACCGGGAGATTTTGACTCACTATTACACCGGTGCGCAGATCCAAAAAATGTATTGAGCGCCGAGTTGAACTGATCGATCTTCGGATCATGGGTCTGCGCGCGTGGATTGTCCTCCTGTTGCTTGCTGCGGTTTGTGTTGCTTCCACGGCGGTCGGCGGCAGCGGTCGCGTCTACACGATTCAGCTTCACGGCGGTGTCCTACAGCCGGTACTCAATGACTCGGCGCAGATCTGGCTTCTGGCGCCCGCCTTCGGCTTCGATGCGCAAATCCAGTTAACAAAACGGCTGGCACTGACGGCGTCGCTACAACACGCCCAGATCGACAACGATACGTGCGTAGCATCTTTCCTCGATATTGACAATGACCGATCCAATCGCCGCTGGAAGCTGACGACTCTTAGCTTCGGACCACGGCTTTATCTAAAGGAACGGGGTGGACTGGCGCCGTTCTTGCAGGCGCAGGCGGCAGCGGTGCTCTGGAGCGTACATTTGCGCGCGGATGGCGCAAGACTCGTGGTGCGGTCCAGCGACGGCGGCAAGACTGATTTGGCGGCCACGGAAATCGCCGCCAGCGCCGCGCTGGGACTGGAGTATCAGATTTCAAGCCGGATTGCGATCGATCTGACGACGACCCTGATGTATCTCACCGGCTTGGGAACCGACTTCGCCGATTGGGTCAATGACTCCCGATCGCGGGGAATTGTCAGCGCAGTTGCCGGAATCTCGATCAGCTTTGGCGGGCGATCGTCCAGTCGTGGCGGTGCCGCGAAGTTGCGCCCACGACGCGAGAGAGAATCCGAACGCCGCGTCTACGAAGTGCAGCCGCAGCGATCGCCGACCGATTCGACTCTGATGGTGCCGCTACCGGCGCGGGTCGACTCCGCCAGCGCGAAGATCGACTCTGACGATGACGGCGTCGTCGATTCGCTCGATACATGCCCTGGCACAGCGGGAGGGATCGTTGTCGACGCGCACGGATGTCCGGATTACGAGGTTTACTTGCGCCGGCAGGTACTGCACGCGCTGTTCGCGCCCGGCGACACGCTGCTGCGAGCGGAGCGCGGAATTGCCGTGGACTCGGTGGCGGCATTGCTGCAGATGTTTCCGGAAGTGCGAGCAGCGATCGTTTGCCATACAGATAATCTGGGCGGCGAAGACGCGAATCTGAAGCTGTCCCAGGCGCGGGCGCGCTCGGTGCGCGATTACCTTGTGACACGCGGAGTCGCCCGCGAGCGCCTGGAGGCGATCGGGCGCGGGGCGGTCAATCCGATTGCCTCCAATCGCACGCGCGCCGGCCGCGAACAGAATCGGCGCGTCGAAATTGAGTTCCGCTGGTGAATTGAATGTGCGGGCGGGCAGAGAGGCGCGCCGCCGGCGAACCTCTCTGCTCGTTGAAGCTAGGGCGTTTCTAGCCAGCCGTCAGAGGGCTGCTGGTTCGGTTTGTGCGCCAGCCCTTTCCAAACCTTGGTGTTGTCCGAGCCATGCTGATGGATGATGTAGGTGCAGGTCGGCTCGCTGCACACCCAGTTGGTGGCGTTAGTCATGAGCAGCGGCAGAAGTTTGCCGCGACCGCATGAGGGGCAGGCAATCGGTTCGAACATCGTCACAATCTCCCATTTGAGCTTGAGTTCAATTTGTTCGCGCGCGGCTTTGGCGGCGGCCGCAGCCGCGCCGCTTCCGGCAGCAGCTCCAGCGGCCACTACTTCTTGCCTTTCAGGTAGCGGTCAAACCACTTGACGAACCACTCGAGCCGCACCAGCCGCCGGTCGGGCCGGCCGCAACGCGACAAGCCGTGCGGTTCATCCGGGAAGCGGATCATCTCGACCGTCCGGCCGAGCATCTTGAGTGAAATGAATAGCTGCTCACCCTGCTCGATCGGGCAGCGCAAGTCCTGCTCCGAGTGCGAGATCAGCAGCGGCGTGCGGATCTTCTTGACATAGGTCAGCGGCGACATCTTGCGCCAATTATCGAGATTGTTGTAAGGCGTGCCGAAGATTTCCTTCGTCATCAGGTAGCCGATATCGGAGGAGCCAAACATCGACTCGAGATTGACGACCGAGCGCTGGGTGATCGCCGCGGCAAAGCGGTTGGTGTGCCCGACGATCCAATTGGTCATGTAACCACCGTAGCTGCCGCCGGTCACGCCCATGCGCTTCTTGTTAATGTAGGGCTTGGCTTCCATGTAGTCGGCGAATGCCATACAGTCATCGAAATCGACCGTGCCCCAGGCGTTGGTAATGGTGTCAGCGTGCTTCTCGCCATAACCCTGACCGCCGCGGATGTTGCTGAAATACACGACATAGCCGGCAGCGGCGAGCACCTGGAATTCGTGGAAGAAGCTGTTGCCGTACTGCACGCGCGGACCGCCGTGAATCTCCAGCACCGACGGATACTTGCGGCGCGGCGAGAAATCGGGCGGTTTCATGATCCAGCCGTGGACCGGATAGTTACCCTTGCCGCGGAAAATGATTTCCTCCGGCTTGGCCAGCATGATTTCGTCCATGAGCGCTTTGTTGAAGGCGGTCAATTTCTCGACCCGGGCATTGCGCTTGACGAGGTCGAACGCATGGACTTCCGCCGGCAAAGTGTGATTCGAGATCACGAGGGCGACTTTGGTCGTTTTGCCGTTGAGGGAGGCGCCCATGACATGCTGTTTGCCGCGCACGACCGGCTCGATGACGCGGCCGCTGGCAGAGACGCGGTAGAGATTGGTGCTGCCGGAGTCGCTGAGCACAAAGTAAATCCAGCGGCCGTCGGGTGACCAATGCACCAGACCGCCGGAGTGGGCTTCGACGGTATCGGAGATCGTCTCGTCCATGCAGTAGCGGTCAAGTCGTTTGGTAAGATTGACCGCTTTGCCGCCGCGCACCGGGACTTTCCAGGCGTTCCAGTTGGTCACGCCCCAGGAGTCATCGGGGTTGTCGTGGCCGAGATAGGCGAGGAATTTGCCGTCGGGCGAGAACTTGACGAAGCCGAGCGGACCTTTGGGTGTCGCAATCAATCGCGCCTTGCCGCCATGGGCAGGCATGATGAAGATATCCTGCAGATCGGGATAGAGATCGAAGTTGCGCTGGATGTTGGTGACATAGGCAATCCAGCGGCCGTCCGGCGAGCAGGTCACCGAGGACTTCTCGACGCCGCCCTTGGTGAGCTGGGTGCCTTTGCCCGTCGTCAGGTCGATCGTCCAGATCTGCGCTTCCTCTTTCGGCATAAAGCCGTAGTTGTCGAGCTTGTGGAACAACCGGGTGATATGGCGATAGACCGGAGTTTCGCGCTTACCGTCCTTGGTCTTGGGCACGTCGTCGTACTTGCGAAACGTGCACAGAATCTTCTTGGAGTCAGGCGTGAACTGCAGGTCGCCGAAATCGCCTTCCATATCGTTGAGCAGCCGCGGTTCGCCGCCGTGGCGCGGCATGACGTAGATGCCCTTCTTGTCATTGCGCTTCGATACAAACGCCAGCCACTTGCCGTCGCGTGAAAACACCGGCACCGAATCGGAGACCTCGCCGTGCGTGTACTGGCGCAGGTCGGAGCCGTCGACGTTGATCATGTACAAATGCGAATGGTATTTCTTCTTGTCTGCGGCAATGGTGCGGACGTTGACCGCGATTTCGGTTTCGTCCGGCGACAAGGCAACGCCGTCGACAAACTTCATTTTCAGCAAGTCATCCTTGGTGATTTTGCGCTTCTTCATGAATTCTCCTTCAGGGCAGCTGCAACTCGTTTCGATAGTTGCAGTTTACGTAGAAGCTTGTATACGAGTTCCGCGCAAAGAATGCAATCGAAATATGGACCGGCGCACTGTGGCGCGATCAAATCAGATGCGCAATCAGAATGCGCGCCCCGATCACGATCAGGATGATGCCGCCGACAAATTCCGCGCGGCGGCCGATGCGCGCGCCGAGACAGTGGCCGCAGAGCAAGCCGATCGCGGTGAAGGCTAGCGCGACGATGCCGATCACGACGCTCGGCATCAGGATACTGACCTGCAGCAGCGCCACCGACAGACCGACCGCCAGCGCATCGATGCTGGTCGCGATCGACAACAGCACCAGCGACCACTTGCGCGTCGGATCGGCGAGGGCGACGTTGATGTGCTCTTTGTGGCGGTAAGCATCAAACAGCATCTTGCCGCCGATCCAGACCAACAAGGCAAAGGCGAGCCAGTGGTCGAGGGAACCGATCAGATGTTCGACCTTGGTGCCGAGGTACCAGCCGATGACCGGCATCAGTGCCTGGAAGAGTCCGAAGTGAAATGAGAGGCGGAAGTAGTGGCGAAAGGTAAGCGGGTGCAGGCGCGTCCCGACCGCGACCGCGACGGCGAAGGCGTCCATCGCCAGACCGACGGCGATGGCGAGAACGGTCAACAAACTCATTGGGATCGGTTCTCGGCATTAGTTGTCGCTGTCGGAACGCTCATCATTCAGGGAAAGTAGCAGAGATCGCCAGCATTGCAACGAGAAATGTTGAGGCATCGGGCGTGGTCAGGAAGCGATCGGCGATGCCAACAATTCCTCTTTGAAAATCTCTCTATTTGATTATCTTCGCGGCTAATCCGCCGCTAAATTCGCGGCCAATCGCACAATCTCGTGCCAACTGTCGCCCACCCGGAGCGGAGCGAAGGGTGGGAAAACTATGATTACGGAAGCAGAATGAGACCTTTTTCGCAATTTCAACGCACGCACACCTGCGGCGAACTGACCAAGGCGCACGCGGGGCAAACGGTCCGGCTCAACGGCTGGGTCAAGAAATATCGCAATCACGGCGGAATCCTGTTTATCGATCTGCGCGACCGGTTTGGCATCACGCAGGTGGTTTTCCATCCGCAGAATTTCACCGAGGAACAGATGAACGAGGCGGGGCATTTCCGCGGCGAATTCGTCATTGCCGTCGTCGGCACGGTGATGCTGCGTCCGGAGGGGATGATCAATCCGAACCTTGCGACCGGCGCAATCGAGGTGGACGTGCGCGATTTCGAAGTGCTGGCCGAGTCGGAGACGCCGCCGTTTGAAATTGAGGAAGAGACTACGGCCAATGAAGACTTGCGGCTGACCTACCGCTATCTCGATCTGCGCCGCCGTTTTCTGGCGGACAAGATCGAGCTGCGCCATCGGCTGGCGTTTGCGGTGCGGCAGTATATGCACGAGCAGAGATTCCTTGAGATCGAGACGCCGTTGATGATGCGCTCGACGCCGGAGGGCGCGCGCGACTACGTGGTGCCGTCGCGAGTGCATCCGGGCAAGTTCTACGCGCTGCCGCAATCGCCGCAGTTATTCAAGCAAATCCTGATGATTGCCGGCTTCGACCGTTATTTCCAGCTCGCACGCTGTCTGCGCGACGAAGACCTGCGCGCCGACCGCCAGCCGGAGCATACGCAGATTGACATCGAGATGTCGTTTGTCACGCAGGACGACATTTTCACGGTCGTCGAGGGAATGATGAAGTATGCGTTCCGGCAAGTGATGAATGTCGACATCGCAGCGCCGTTTCCGCGATTTCCGTATGACCAGATCATGAGCGAGTACGGCTCCGACAAGCCGGACTGTCGCTATGAGATGAAGCTGGTGGATTTCGGGCCGGCATTTGGCGGGACCGAATTCAAAGTGTTCGCCGATGCCCTCGCTACGGGCGGTGTCGTCAAAGGCATGGTCGTCAAGGGGCAGGCCGGACTTTCGCGCAAGCAGCTTGAGGAGATCGAGGCTGAGGCCAAACTTGCCGGAGCGAAGGGGCTGGCGTGGATCGCGCTGGCTGAGGAAGTGAAATCGCCGATCAAGAAGTTCCTCACGGATCAGACCGTCGCGAAGTTGAAAGAATTGGGGCAGGCACACGACGGCGATTTGATTCTGATTGCCGCCGGTGTCAAGCTGCCGACCGAAATGATCCTCGGCCGCGTGCGCAGTTATTGCGGCAAGAGGTTCGGGCTGATCGATAAGTCGAAGTACGTGTTTCTGTGGGTGACCGATTTCCCATTGTTCGAGTACAACAAGGAGATCGGCCGGTTTGATGCGATGCACAACATCGTGACGTCGCCGAAGGAGCCGGATATTCCACTGCTTGATGAGGGCTTCACGAGTTCGCTGGCGCTAGCCGATCCAAATCACCCGTGGGCGCGGATTCGCGCAAATCAGTACGATCTGGTCTGCAACGGATTCGAGTTGGCCTCGGGGGGAATTCGTAATTATCGCTCAGATATGCAGAAGAAAGTGCTGAACATTCTCGGAATGGACGATGCCCGCGCGGAGCGGATGTTCGGTTTCTTGCTGAATGCTTTGAAATACGGCGCTCCGCCGCACGGGGGCATTGCACTGGGCTTGGACCGCGTGACGGCGATCATGACCGACTCGGACTCGCTGCGCGACGTGATTGCATTCCCAAAAACCACTGCGGCACAATCGCTTATGGACGGTGCTCCGACTGAGATTGAGCCGGAGCAGCTGGCTGAATTACATCTGTCGATAGCTATTGACAAGAAGAAGTAATCGCTTAGATTTACCGGGGAGAGAATTGACCCCACCCCTCGGGTGGGGAATTCTTTTTGTGTTGTGCTGTGTATGGAGGGAGAATTCCTTTAGACAGCCAACGGTAAACAATGAGGTGTGAAGAAAACCTGATTGAGTGACCCGAACGGAAAAAAGATCGAGGTTAAGAACGTCGATCCGCGAATCTTATTCGCGAGCAATAACAATCTGATCAAGACGATCGAGGCCGGATTTGATGTGCAAATCGTGGCTCGGGGCGAGACGGTCACGATCACGGGGCCGGATGCACATCTGGCCGAGATTCTCTTCTACGATCTGTTCGAACGCTTGCAGCGTAAGGGCGAGATTTCGGAGCAATATCTCAATTACGCGATTACCTTCATCAAGGAGTCTGGGCAGGGGCCGGCCGCTGAGCTTGATATTGCCACCGCGCTGACGAGCATCTACAAAGCCGACATCAAGCCCAAGACGATCGGCCAGAAGGAATACCTCGAAGCGATCGAGAAGCACGATATCGTGTTCGGCATCGGCCCGGCCGGTACCGGTAAGACCTATCTTGCTGTAGCTGAAGCAGTTGCCGGGCTGCGGAATAAGGCCTTTGGCCGCATTATCCTGGTGCGACCGGCGGTGGAGGCGGGAGAATCGTTGGGATTCTTGCCGGGGGACATCCGCGCCAAGGTCGACCCCTATCTTCGTCCAGTTTATGACGCTCTACACGACATGCTTCCTGCCGATAAAATAAAGAAGCTGATGGAATTAGGCGTAATCGAGATCGTTCCATTGGCCTTCATGCGCGGTCGCACGCTCAACAGCGCATTTGTGATATTGGATGAAGCGCAGAACACGACGGTCGCACAAATGAAAATGTTCTTGACGCGTATTGGTGAGGGCTCGAAAGCCGTTGTCACGGGGGACGTGACGCAGATCGATCTCGACAGGAAGCGGATATCAGGACTGATTGCCATTCAGAAGATTCTCAAGGACATTCCCGAGATCAAGTTCATCTATCTCTCGGACAAGGACGTCGTGCGGCACCGCCTGGTGAAGCAGATCATCCGCGCGTTTGACCGCTACGAGAATCGCCAGAGATAATTCATGTTCACATTAGTACGCAGAGGTTTGCGGACGGTGCGACGCCGTATCCGCAAAGAGAGTTCGGGGGAAGGTCCGAGCGCGCTGGCGCGGGTCTGGATTGTCCTGCTGGTCGCCTTTGCGGTGATTTTCACTTCGTTCCTGTTTCCGATGGCGCATGTCTTTGCGCCGCCCTCGGCGCCGATGGTGGGTGATATCGCGAGCGAGGATATCATCGCGCCGTTCGACTTCCCGGTTTACAAGAGCGATGAGGAGCTCGAGTTCGAGACCCGCCAGGTGCTGACCTCGTTGCCGGCGGTCGTCGTCTATGACGAGCAGCGGGTGGATTCGACGATTCGTGGGCTCGATCGTTTCATCCAGGTCGCCGACAGCATCAAGCACCGGATCAAGAACGTGGCGCGGGCAGCCGACCGACTGCGGGTATTTTATCCGCAGTTCAAGGAGGCGGCGCTGCAGCGCCTGATGGCTGCCGACAGCATCGGTGTCGTCCATCGCGTTATCCGTGAATCGCTCCTGGACCGCTATTTGGTCGGTGTGGCCGAGGCGGACACGATCGTGCCGCAGGGCTACCCGACGGTGCAGATCAAGCGCAGCGATCGCGCCGCGACTTATGCCGCCGACCAGATCATCGGGCTGGCGCGCGCCAGGCTGGAACTCAAGGAAGATCTGGCGGCCCACGGTGAGCCGCACAGGATCGGCGGCCAATGGCTGTCGGATATTGCGCAGCCGTTCCTCGCGGCCAACCTGCAATTCTCGCCGGAAGAGACAACGAAGCGCCGCGAGAGCGCGCTCAATTCGATCTCGACGGTGCGCACGTGGTTCCGCGCCGGGCAGCGGATCGTCGCCAAGAACGAGCCGGTCACGCGCACACATATCGAGTGGCTGAATGCCCTGGCTCAGCATCGTTCCGAATCGGGCACCAAGGCGGGGCTGTTCCAGTATCTGCTGCCGATCTTCGCGCGGCTGCTGTTTGTCAGCTTCGTCTATCTGACCTTTCTCTGGGCGGTGTATCTCCTGCGCGGCAAGAACGAATTTCGTCTCGACCGTATCCTGCCGCTGTTGATCATCGTGGTCGGTAGTGTGGCGACCGCCTATCTGATTACCGAACAGGCCGGGCTGTCGCTCTACCTCGTGCCGATCGCGGCCGGAGTGATTCTGGCGGCGATTCTCTTCGACCTGGAAACGGCGGTGCTGGTGACGCTCACCGAAGCGGTGCTGTTCGGCATCATTTACGAATTCAATTTTGAGTTCAGTTTCATCGTGACGGTTTCCGGCCTGGTAGCGGCGTTCACGATGCGCGCGGTGAAGAAGCGCTCCGATTTCTACCGCGGCGCACTGTACCTGGCGGTGGCCATCACGGCGACGGCGTTCTTGCTGGAGGCGTTGCGGTTTTCCTCCAGCGAGGTCATCCTTCAGCAATGCGGTTATGCCCTCATCAACGCCGCGGCGTCATCATTTCTCGCGATGGCGACGCTGCCGCTGTTCGAATCCCTTTTCAATTTCACGACCAATATCACGTTGCTGGAACTATCGGACATGAATCATCCGCTGCTAAAGCGGTTGGCACTGGAGTCGCCGGGAACGTATCACCATTCGCTCGTGATCGGCAGTCTGTGCGAAGCAGCCGCGGAAACGATCGGCGCCAACGCCCTGCTGGCGCGTATCGGGGCGTACTACCACGATATCGGGAAGATGGAAATTCCCGACTACTTCGTGGAGAACCAGGTCGGGGTGCGCAGCCGGCATGAAGAACTGTCACCGTCGATGTCGGCGATCGTGATCAAATCGCATATTGCACGCGGACGCGAGCTGGCAGAGGAGAACGATCTGCCGGACAAGATCATCGCCTTTATCGAAGAGCACCACGGCACATCGTTGATGTCTTTCTTCTACAGCAAGGCCAAGGAACTCCATCCGGACGAGGAGATTTCCGAGGCCGAATTTCGCTATCCCGGCCCGCGGCCGCAGTCGAAGGAGACGGCGATTCTGATGCTGGCGGATTCGGTGGAAGCGGCATCGCGTACGCTCGAGGATCCCAAGCCGGCGCGGATTCGCAACTTGATTCGCAAGCTGATCAATGATAAATTTCAGCAGGGGCAGCTGGCGGAATCGAACCTGACGCTGGCCGATCTCCAGGGCATCGAGGATGCGTTTGCCAAGGTGCTGATGGGTGCGTTTCACAGCCGGGTGGACTATCCGAAGCGCGAAGAAGAGAAGACGCTGTGAGCCGGCGCGCCGCGATTTACAATACGGTGGCAGGGACGCGCGTACCACGTACGGCTCTGGCGAGATTGGCGGAGATCGTGCTGCGCGGCGAGCGGCGGAAACAAGGCGTTGTCCTTGTCTTCATCGACGATCGCCGGATGAGCAGTCTGAATCGGCAATTTCGCGGTAAGGACAAGACGACCGATGTGCTGTCTTTCAACATGAACGAACCCGACGACCCTCTGTTAGGCGAGATCTATATCTCGATTGCGGAAGCGCGGCGTAACGCCCGGGAGTATGGGATCCCGCCAACGCAGGAAATCCTCAAGCTGTTCTGCCACGGGTTGCTGCATCTTTGCGGCATTCACCATCCGACCCCAAAGAAACGCGCGGTCATGGCCGCCAAAGAAGACGCCTACCTGCGGCGACTGGCGAGGAGCTGCTGATGCTGCCGGTACTTGCCATGCTGGCGGGCATCATTGTGCTCTATTACATCTCTTACAGCGTCAGCGTCGCCGCCAGCGGTCTCTATCTAACCGACTCGAATGAACGCAAGCTGTTGGAAGGTCTGAGCGACTCGCGGCGCGCATCGGTGGAAGCCATCCTGGACAATCCTAAGCGGCTGTCGGTGACCGCGACATTGGTGCAATCAGGCGCGTTGATCGTATCGACCGTGCTCTGGTTCTTAATCGGCTCCCGCCTGGAACTGCCGATGCTGCAGAAATATGCGCTGGAGGTCATTCTAATTGCCGGAGGCTGGTTCATTCATACTTCGCTGGTGGCGGTAATCGCACCGAATCTGCGCCGCGAGCAGGTGCTGGACGTGATCCAGTCGAAGACCTGGCTGTTGCGCCTACTGATGGCCATCAGCGCGCCGGCGGTGACCTCGATCATCCGGTTCAAGAGCAATCTGCTGGAGAAGCAGGATCTGGAAGAGAAGAAGGAAGAAATCGTTGAGCGCGCCATTGAAGAGCTGGCCGATTCCGCCGGGATCGACGAGCCATTGATGGGGCCGGATCTGCGCGACATGATCGGCAACGTGTTCGATCTCGCCGATTCCGAGGTACGCGAGATCATGATCCCGCGGATCGAGATGTTGACGATCGACCGCGGCACGACCTTCGCCGAGGTCAAGAAGATCGTCGCGGAGAACGGCTATTCGCGCTATCCGGTGATAGACGGCGGTATCGACAATATTGCGGGCGTGCTCCACGTGAAAGATATTCTCAAACGTTATCCGCTGCCGGCGGATACGGAAGATGTCACGGCCATCGCCCGGCCGGCATTTTTTGTGCCGGAATCCAAGAGCCTTCGCAGTCTGCTCGAGGAATTCAAGCACCAGAAGGTGCACATGGCGATCGCCGTCGACGAGTACGGCGGCACGGCCGGCCTGGTGACGATGGAGGATATTCTGGAACTCATCGTTGGTGATATCCAGGATGAGCACGATACTGACGAGGAAAGCGATGTCGTCAAGCTGAACGACTCGGAGTACATCGTGTCGGCCAATCTCTCGATGACCGATCTCTCGGATCGATTGGAGCTGCGTCTGGAAGAAAAGGAATTTGAGACTGTGGGCGGCTACATCTACGATCTGGTTGGTTCGCTTCCCGATGTCGGCCAGCGCATCGCCACCGACGGCCTCGACTTCGTCGTCGAGCAGGTTAACGGCCAGCGCATCGAAAAGGTTCGCATCATTGTCAAGTCTCCGCGCGAGCAGCAGGCGTAGTCCGCCGGCGCTGATCGGCAATTCCCCGGACTCGTAACCGGCACAAAAAAGGGACAGGCGGTGACGCCTGTCCCTGCGCTGACTCTGAGCGAATCTCTAATCTTCGCCCTGGGCTTTGGTGAAGCCGTCTTTGCCCTCGAATACCGACAATTTTTCGATGTGCGCCCAATGCAGGCCCATCGAACTGGCCTTCTGCAGCAAGGCGATCAGCAGTTCGTCGGTGAGTTCCTTGGTGTCATCACGCATCATACAGCGTAAGCGGAACTGGTCGACAGTGTCGGTGATGGCGCCCATCGTCGGGTAGACCTTGGTGCCGCGGCTCGACACCATCTTGAGGCGCAGCGGCGTGCCGTCCAGCAGCGTCTCCGCTTTCTTGCCCAGCTCGTCGACCGAGCCAGTCCACTCGACAAACAGGTCGGTTCCGGCGACGCGGCGGCTCTTCACGCGCACGAAATCGGGGCGCAGGTCGATCTTCGGCATCTTGATCGGCTTGTGGTCGCGGACTTTGAACTTCGTCGACGATTTGCCGAAGTTGGCAATGATGGCGTCGGTGTACTGCGTAGTTGAGGCGGCCCTGGCGTCGCCGACGACGTCGCGCGGCATGACCTTGCCTTCTTCAAGCGTGTACATAACCGAGTTCTCAATCAATGCGGCTTCCTTGAACATTTCCAGGTAGCGCAGCATCATGACGGCGGAGAACAGCACGGCGGTCGGATTAATGACGTTTTTGCCGGCGTACTTGGGCGCCGAGCCGTGTACGGCTTCAAAGATCGCCACTTCACTGCCGAGATTGGCCGAGGGAGCGAAACCGAGACCACCAATCAACGCCGACGACAGATCGGAGATGATGTCGCCATTCATATTGGTTGTGATGATGACCTCAAACTGCTCCGGCTTCTTGACGAGCTGGTGCGCGCAGTTGTCGATGATGATGTGAGCTGATTGGATGTCAGGATACTCCGGCGCGATTTCCTCGAAGGTACGCTTGAGCATGCCTTCGGTCAGCTTCATGATGTTGGCCTTCGTCGCGCAGTGGACCGACTTGCGGCCTTCGGCGCGGGCAACTTCGAAACCGAGCCGTACAATCTTCTCACAGCCCTTGCGCGAGATCAGTTTCAGGCATTGCGCCACGCCCGGCGTCTGCATGTGCTCGATGCCGGCGTAGAGATCCTCGACGTTTTCACGCACGACGACCAGATCAACACCGCGACCGCTGTAAGGTGTCTTGACGCCCGGCAGTTCGCGCGCGGGACGGATGTTACCGTAGGTCTCGAACAGCTTGCGCAGAGTGACATTAGCGCTTTTCTCGCCGTAACCGACTGGCGTTCCCAGGGGTCCCTTCAGGACGAGGTGAGTTTTCCGAACCGACTCAATCGTCTCCGGAGTCACGCCGGAGGGGATACCTTTTTTGAAGACCGATTCGCCGGCTTCGCGTTCCTCCCAGGCCAGAGGCGCACCGGTTGCGGCGATGATCTTGCGGGCGGCATTGACGCATTCAGGGCCGATGCCGTCGCCGGGAATCAGGGTGACCAGGATTTTGCCGTCGGGGGTTTTATAGGGTGTGGTCATGAATCAACTCCATGTTGGTAAGGTCTCATCGCAGCGCGCGATGTCAGGTCGGAGCCCGCGGCGCAGGCTCCGGTGAAGCGCTAATCTACAAAAAAGTAGCTATTTGCAAACAGAAATCTTGGCAACGGTCATCAGCGTGCGTCAATGCGGCTTGGATTCGCCGCCGCCATTGCGGCGGGCCGGTTCAATGCCGTGCGCCGCCAACGCTTGCAGGGAACCGTCGACCCAGGCGTAGACCGATTGTTTTTCTGCATCGGACAGGCCGGCGCTCCAGTGCATCAACTTGTAGTTCCACGGCGGCATCCCGCCTTCAGCGATTTCGTCCCGCAGCTTGCGCAGGTCGTCGACCGGTCGGCGCGTGCTCTTGAAGGGGAATCCGCCCGACATGTCGAGCTCTTCGCGTGCCTGCCGGATGTCGCTGTCGATCAGGCCGCGGACCAGCGGCAGCTTGTAGTACCAGGGATAGCGCGTCCGGTCGGAGTGACAGTCGTAGCAGGCTTTGATCCAGATCGGCTCCAACGTCGCAAAGCCGCTGCGAATCCCAGCGTAAACCGAGTCAACGGCGGGTGCATTGACGGCAGTGGACTCCGGCTGTTCGTCGGCGACGGCGAGTGCAACCAGAATGACAAAGGCGATGGCAATGGACACGAGCAGGATGCTGCGCGCTGAGGCTCTCAGGTTGGGCATACGTTTCTCCTTCAGTCAAGCTCCTCCAAAATACGAAGCCATCTAGTTGAGACAAGTGCCAAAACGCTGCTTCCAGCCGTCCGGAAGCGGCAGACATGCGGCGACAAAGCAATTGACAATCGTTGTACATTCCGTAATTTTAGCGCCGTTCTCGAAGGCCTGATCCCGATGGAGGTAAGAAAGAAATGCGCAAATTGATCCCGCTGCTGTCGTTGGCTCTGTTCGCATTGGCCGTGTTGGCCTCGTGCGCGTCCGAAGCTCCGGAGATTACCAAGTTGTACACCGATGCCAAGTCCATGTGGGACGAAATCAACAAATCGTTTTCGCTTCCGCGCGGCGCCGAACGCACCGCGGCCATGAACAAGTTCATCGCGGAGAAGTGGGACGAAAAGATTATCGGTTCGCTGACGCAGTATTTGGAAAAGGCGCCGTCGGGTAAACACATCGCGGAGGCGAAGAAGCTGTTGGAAGAGGCGCGGAATTCCCAGGCCTTACGGGCTTTCGCCCAGGCGCGGCCGTTGTTCGAGCAGATGGGCGCCCCCAAGACGCCGGAAGAGGCGGAGTCGTTGACCGTGCGCTGGCAGCGACAGCAGCAACAGGCCGCGGACACCACCGGCGCGACCAGCGTTCCGGCAGCCGGACAATAGGGATAACCGCGGTTTCACTTGAAACCCGGCACCCAGCGCGCCGTATAATCGCCGTGGAATCGGTAGCAGGTCAGCGTGTTTAGTTCACTCATCGCCAAGATTTTCGGTACCAAGTACGATCGCGACATCAAGGCGATCCGGCCTTTCGTCGGCCGCATCAACGAGATCTATCCCACTCTGCGCGATTGGTCCGATGAAAAATTCGTCGAGCGCACGAATGAGTTCAAAAAGGAGCTGGCTGAACTCCGGGCGGAAATCCGTGCCGAAGCGAAAGAACGCAATTGGGACAAGGACGAGTTCAAGAAGAATCTCCGCACCGAAATCGACGACTACCTGAACGAAATTCTGCCGGAAGCTTTCGCGATGGTCAAGGAGACCTGCCGGCGACTTTGCGGCACTTCGTGGGATGTCTGCGGTTTCGAGACGGCCTGGGAGATGGTTCCGTACGACGTGCAGTTGATCGGCGGCATTGCTCTACATCAGGGCAAGATCGCCGAGATGGCGACGGGCGAAGGCAAGACGCTGGTGGCAACGATGCCGCTGTACCTGAATGCGCTGGTCGGTGACGGCGTCCATCTGGTTACGGTCAACGACTACCTGGCCAAGCGCGACTCGGAGTGGATGGGGCAGGTGTTCAAGTTCCTCGGCCTGACGGTCGGTTGTATCCAGCGCGACATGGACTTTGCCGAGCGCCGGGCGCAGTACGCCTGTGACATCACCTACGGCACCAACAGCGAATTTGGCTTCGACTACCTGCGTGACAACATGGCGGTGGCACCGGAATACCGGGTTCAGCGCGGGCACTACTTTGCGATCGTGGACGAGGTCGACAGCGTGTTGATCGACGAAGCGCGCACGCCGTTGATTATCTCCGGACCAGTCGAGAGCTCGAGCCTGACCCAGCGGTTCCAGGAAATGCAGCCGCTGGTCGAACGGCTGGTCAAGCGCCAGACGGAATATGTCAACAAGATCGCTGCTGATGCCGAGCGACTGTTCGGCGAGGACAAGTTGGACGAAGCCGGCATCGCGATGCTGTCCGTGCAACGAGGCGCGCCGAAAAACAAGCGACTGCTCAAACTCTACAAGGAGCAGGGTGCGCAGAAGCTGGCGCAGAAGGCCGAGCTGGATCTGCTGCGCGAGAAGCGCATGCACACGCTTGACGAAGAGCTCTTCTTCGTCATCGACGAAAAAGAACACACGATCAATCTGACCGACAAGGGCCGCGAGTTGCTGTCGCCGGAAGATAAGCAGCTGTTCGTTCTGCCCGATATCACCGAGGGACTGCACGAGATCGACTCGAACGAAGCGCTCACTCCCGAGCAAAAATTGGCGGAGAAGGAGCGGCTTTACAAGTTGCACGCCGAACGGGCCGACAAGAATCACGCGATCAACCAGTTGCTGAAGGCGTACACGCTGTACGAGAAAGACGTCGAGTACGTCGTGCAGGAAGAGAAAGTCCTGATCGTCGACGAGTTCACCGGCCGCCTGATGCCGGGGCGGCGCTATTCGGACGGGCTCCATCAGGCGATCGAAGCCAAGGAGCGCGTGCGCGTCGAGGGGGAAACGCAGACGGTGGCCACGATCACGCTGCAGAATTACTTCCGGCTCTATATCAAGCTCGCCGGCATGACCGGCACGGCCGAGACGGAGGCGGGCGAATTCTGGGAAATCTACAAGCTCGACGTGATGGTGATTCCGACCAATCAGCCGGTACGGCGCATCGACTTCGAAGACAAGATTTATCGGACCAAGCGTGAGAAGTACGCCGCGATTATCGAGGCCATTCGCAAACTGCACGAGAAGGGGATGCCGGTGCTGGTCGGCACGGTCTCGGTGGAAGTCTCGGAGCAGCTGTCGCGGATGCTGAAGCGCGAGAAGGTTCCGCATAATGTGCTCAACGCAAAATTTCACCAGCAGGAAGCGGAGATCGTGCGCGACGCCGGCCGCGCCGGCACGGTGACGATCGCGACCAACATGGCGGGCCGCGGTACCGACATCAAGCTGGAGAAGCGCGTTGTCAAGCGCGAAGTGATCACCGACGAAGTGCGCGATCTTATCGAGCAGATTCCCGATGCTGACGGCCTCAAGCTGGCCGACGACGAAGAGCCGTACGGCCTGCACATTATCGGCACCGAGCGCCACGAATCGCGGCGTATCGACCGGCAGTTGCGCGGCCGGGCCGGCCGTCAGGGCGATTTCGGACTCTCCGAATTCTACCTTTCGCTCGAAGACGACCTGATGCGCCTGTTCGGCAGCGACCGGATCGCCTCCGTGATGGACCGCCTCGGCATCAAGGAAGGTGAGGTCATCGCGCACCGGATGGTGACCAAGGCGATTGAGCGCGCCCAACGCCGCGTCGAAACGCAGAACTTTTCGATCCGCAAGCACACACTGCAATACGACGACGTCATGAACAACCAGCGCACGGCGATCTACGACCGACGCAATTCGATCATTGATTCGCTTGACCACAAGGCGGAAATCGAGGAAATGATCGTTGCGGTTGCGGAGTCGATCGTGGCAGAGAGTTCGACGACGATTGACGGGGAGGAATCGGTCGATCTGAACAAGGTGGCTGTGGCAGCGCAAGGTGCCTTCCTGCTGAGCATCGATCCGCGTTCCAAGGAGTGGTCGGATCTGACCAAAACCGGACTTGCCGAGCAGTTAGGCGAATTTGCACTGGCGCACTACCACAATAAGGAGGCGTTCCTCGGAGCCGAGATCATGCGCCACCTCGAGCGTTATGCGTTGTTGTCGACTATCGATACGGAGTGGAAGGAACATCTCTACGAGATGGACCAGCTCAAGGAAGGGATCGGGCTGCGCGCCTACGGCCAGCGCGACCCGCTCTTGGAGTACAAGAAAGAGGCGTTTACGATGTTTGAAGCGCTGCTGGAGCGAATCGACCGCACGGCCGTCAGTTTGGTCTTCAAACTACAGCCTGTTGATCGGTCCGCCGAACAGCGACGCCAGCAGCAACAGTCGCGACTGCGTTCGGTACATGAGAGCATCAGTGGCATGCGCGCCACCGCGCCGCAACCGGAGCAACCAGAAGAGACGATGCCGAGCAAGGGGCATACGATCGTCCGGGAGATGCCCAAGGTCGGCCGCAACGACCCCTGTCCCTGCGGCAGCGGCAAGAAATACAAGAAGTGCCACGGCGCAGAGTAGCGCCCCTACTTGATGAGATAATTTAGATTCCCGCTGAGCATGTAAACAACGACGTCGTCTTCCTTGGCGTCGTGGTATTCAAAATCGGTGCCGCCAATTAGCGCGAAGCGCAGGCGGCGGCTCAGTTTAATGTCCCCGAGCAGATCCAGGCGCACGAACCAGTGATCGGTGTAGAATTCGGAAGCAGCGGCAGTGAAGTTGCGATAGCCCCATTGGCTGTCGAGATTCAGTGTGAACCACGTTGAGGCCAGGGTCTCATAGCCGAGCAGCAGCTGGCTGGAGCGATAGTCTTGCTCGCCGTAGCGCGCGTCGAATGCCCGCAGACGCTCGCCACCGAGACCGAAACTGAAGGTCGACAACAGTGAATAGTGATAGTCGAGCTCCACGCGCGTCAGCAGCCGGTAGTGCGAGAACGTCGCCAACGACTGCGCATCGTAACTGAAAATCTGCCCTTCGACACGCGGGGCCAGCTCGAGGTTGTCGGCGAGCGCAAACACCAGATCAAGATAGGGATTGAAGTAGTAATAGTCGTCGCGTTGGCCGGGCTGTACGGAATTTTTCCTTTCGGCATACAGACTGGCCATGATCGAGCGGCCGGCGTCGATGTCGTCGTAGGCCGCATCCGCCATCCAGCGGGAGAAATCGAGGCTGCTGGAGTCGTAGGCATCGCGCCGGTCGTAACGCAGGTTGAGCCGCAGGTCGGAGAATTCGGCCAGGTGCCGGGTCAGGCGCAGGCGCGACTCGTGCTGACGGTAGCCGTAGACAGCGGCGCTGCGCTCGTCAAAACCGGTATACTCAAACTCCTGCGAGATTTCCACTTCCCAGCGGCTATTGTCAAGCAGCCGCAGCCCGAGACGGGAGCTGTTCTGCAGGCGCGACTGGTACAGGGAGAAATCATCGCTCTGACCATAAGACTTAAATTCTGCGTCCGAGACGAACCGCAGCGCGCCCCACTGCACTCGGACGGCCGTCACATTACGCAGTTTCTCGTTGCTCAGGAGCGAATTGTTGGCGAGCGCGATTGTCACCGCCCCCTGGTTCTGCAGTTCCAACCGCAGATTGATGCCGGTCTCCTCGATGCGGTCGGAATAGCCCTTGATCTCCGCCAGTGAATCCGGCGTGATCCCGAGCGTGTCAATTGCGCGCAGGTAGTAGTCGTGTGAGATGAAATCGTAGTTCAGTCCGGCCTTGCCCGACCATCGCCATTCGGCCGACGCCGAAGAAATGGATCCGGCGAGCAACAGCACGGCAACCAGACGCGCCGCAGTCGCTGCGGCGCCGCCCGCCACATCTTCCGCCATGATCTTACCAGGTTCCGAGTATCTTGGCCGCTTGTTGGTTCAACTCCATTACGACACGCACGATGACCAGTGCTTGCTGGTGGTTGCCTTGCTCATAGTAGGCGCGCGCCCGCTCCAGTTTCTGCTGCGCCTCATCCAGCAGGTCGGCGGCAACGCGATTGTTCCGGTCGGCAGCGGCTTGCTGGAGACGCTCCATTTGCGCTTCGGCGATTTGCATCGCTCTCGCCGCCTCGTCTTCCGCCCGTCCGCCGGTGATCATGCGCAGAGCTTTGTTGACGCGCACCAGACCACCCGCCAGCAGTCGCAGCGCTTCGTCATAAGCGCCGGCCTGATAGAGTTCTTCGGCTTTCGCGATCAAGTCTGAACCGGACTCGAACAAGGTCCGGGCGGTCTCATTACTGGAGGCGGTAACGGCGTCCCGATTGTCGTCGACCAGGGCCCGCGCGCGCTCGAGGTTGGCGCGCAGTTGGTCCCGGCGGCGTTCGCCGGAGTTAAAACGCCCCACCAGATCGCGGCAGACTTCCTGGGCCCGCCGGGTCAGCAGCAGCGCCTGGCGCAGACTATTCTCGGACAGCAGGTCCCGGGCGCGATCCTGCAGTCGTTGCGCTTCCTGCAGTCGCAGCTCCAGTCCCGCAGCCGAGTTATTGTCGCTGACGGTGCGGACTTGTTCGAGCCATTCGTCGGTGACATCCAGCTGCTGCTCGACGAAGTCGCGTTCATCGCCAGAGTCAACGATGCTGCCGATGCAGCGGCGCGCCGCCTCGCGCGCCTTGTCGGTCCATTGTTGTGCCAGCAGCAGACGGTCTTCGTCGAAGGCCGCTTTCGCGCGATCCTGGAACTGCTCGGCTTGCTTGAGCAACAGAGCCGCCCGTTGACTACTGGACTGCTCGACGCTGGTGCGGGCCTCGTCGAGAATGCGGTCGGTCTGCTCAATCGCTTCGCGGACACGCTCGCGATTGTCAGGTTGCGCGCAGGCTGGTGAGCTTCCCGCAATCACGGCCGCGGCCACCAGCAACAGCGCCACACCTCGCCAAAACTCTGTTGGATTCATCCGCCGGGTTCTCATCTTATGCTCCGCCAGAAGACGAGTCAAATAGCGTGCCAGACGCACCAGCTTGCGCCGCAAGCTTAAGTTCCTGTCGGACATGACCGTCGGCAAAGGCAGTGGAGTGATCGGCGAAGCTGAGAGCCACCCGACTGCTAAAACGTACCTGCGTGCTCATTTGAATGTCCCGTCAGGTTCAGCTTCGATCATAAAGATCTTCATCCGCGAATAAAGCCGCCGCCGGGTGATTCTGAGGATTTGCGCAGCTTTGGTCTTGTTGCCGCCGGCCTGGTTCAAGGCTTCGACGATGATTCGCCGCTCCGCTTCGCCGAGGCCGCCGGCCCCAATCCCGATAGTCGTTTCCTCCGGCTCGATGCCGAGCAAATCGGGTGATATCGGTTCGCCGTCAGCCAGGATGAAAGCGCGCTCGATGATGTTTTTCAATTCGCGCACATTACCGGGAAACGGATAACTGCGCAGGAGATCGTGGCAGGCCGAATCGAGGGCGCCGTAGCGGTATCCATGGCGGCGCAGGAAGTACTCGGCCAGATGCGGCACATCCTCACTCCGCTCGCGCAGCGGCGGAATCGCAATCGGAAATACGCTCAGGCGGAAATAGAGATCCTCGCGAAACGTTCCCTGCTCAATCGCCGCCTTCAAGTTGCGGTTGGTGGCGGCGACAATACGGGCGTTGGAATGCAGGGTTTCGGTGCCGCCCACGCGGACGAACTGCCCCAACTCCAGCACCCGCAGCAGCTTGGCTTGCATCGCCGGGGAAATCTCGCCAATCTCATCCAGAAACAATGTGCCGCCATCGGCCAATTCAAACCTTCCCGGCTTGCGCCTGATCGCACCGGTAAAGGCGCCCTTTTCATGGCCGAAGAGTTCCGATTCGAGCAGGGTTTCGCTCAACGCCGCGCAATTCAGGGCGATGAACGGCCCGCCGGAACGCGGCGACCGTTTGTGAATCATGTTGGCTACGAGTTCCTTGCCGGTCCCCGACTCGCCCAACAGCAGTACGATCGAGTCGCGTTTGGCGACCTTGTCGATCAGTCCGAACAACTGCTGGACACTGGGCGCATTGCCAATGAACTCGCCGACAGCAATGGCTTCATAGTCGGCGGTCAGTTGCTCGTTCAGCCTGCGTGCCCGACTGGCCTCCAGGAATCGGCTGACCAACAGGGTCAGTTCATCCAGCGAGAATGGTTTGATCAAGTAGTCGTAGGCGCCGGATTTCATGGCCGTCACCGCCGATTCGGCAGTGGCATAAGCGGTCATCAGAATCACGCCGGTTTCCGGCGATCGATGACGGACTTCGCGCAGGACCTCGAGACCGTCCGGCGGCGGCATCTTCAGATCGGTGACGACCACGTCGAACGAATCAATTTCGAGCGCCTTGATTGCGGCTTGGCCGTCATGGCAAACCGTAAGGGAATGACCCGCATCTTCCAGCGCCGATGCCGCCAGCAGCGCCATCTTGGGCTCGTCATCAACGACCAGAATCTTCGCCATGCTTTCCTTCCGGAATCAGAATCGAGAACACGGTACCGTTTCCCGGCTGAGATTCTACTTCAATTTTCCCGTTCATTTTCTCGACCAAGCGCTTTACCACGAGCAGCCCCAAACCGGTGCCGTGCACCTTCGTGGTATAGAACGGATCGAAGATCCGCTTTAGTTGTCGCGGTTCCAGACCGGCGCCGGTATCGCTGACCAGCAGCCGCAAGCCGCCATTGGCGGCTTCGACCTTGACGACAACTTTGCCGCTTGACGGCGTGGCGTCAAGGGCATTGCGCAAGAGGTTGAAGAGAACTTGACGGACGGCCACGGAATCAACCGTGATCGCGGCAGCGTCCGCGGCGATCGCGCTGGTCACCGTGACACCGCGCCGCGCTGCGTCCTTGACGATGCCAGGCAGGAGTGAATCGAGCACGGAGTCAATTGCCTCCGGCGTACCCTTCAGGTCGCTCGGTGAAGCGAACTGCAGGTAGTGAGTCGTGATCTGGTTGAGGCGGTCGACCTCTTCGGGAATGTAGTCGAACAGTTGGCGATCATCGCCATCAGCCGGCGCGAACTTGCGCCGCAATCGCTCGGCCGTGGCCTTGATAATACCCAGCGGGTTGCGAATTTCGTGCGCGATGACGGCGGTCATTTGCCCCATCTGCGTCAGCGCGGCTTGCGAGACCAGCAGTCGTTCCGCCCGCACCAGCCGGCGATTGAGCACCAGAATAATCACGCCGATCAGGATCAGAGCGGCAATGGCCGTCGCGTTGACAATGATCAGGTGGCGGCGATAGTCGGCGAATTTCGTGAAGAATTCGAAGCTGCTCTCAATCAGCAGTACCGCCAGGACGGAGTCCGATCCAACCGGCTGATAGGCCGACTTGAAGTAGCGCTCGCCGACCTCGTATAAGGGCGAGACCCCGGCCTCACCCAATTGCGCGCGGCCAAGTGCTTCCGCATGCAGCGGCAGAAACAGCTCGACCTCGGAGAGGCTGTCCTCCAGCGAGAGCAGATCGCGATTGTAGCCGTCGAGGAGGTAGATGCCGGATAGTTGGTCGGCGTCCCGGACCCGAACGAAGTAGTCTTCCAGGAGGATTACATTTGGCAATGAAAGCCGGCCTCCGATCAGGTCTTCCTCCAGGACGGTCTCGACGTGCGGCTCAATTGCGCGGCCGACCGAGAGCAGCCGTTGTCCCAGAGACTCGTTAAGCGTGTCGACTGAGCGCTGATATAACAGGTAGAGCGAGATATTGAACCCGCCTACCATCAGCACCAGCAGGGCCACAATTGAGATGGAGATGATGCGTCGCGCGCCGAAATTCGCCACGGTCCTACTTTCAGCAACTAATCCAGAAGCTGTCAACGCCGGGCGTGTTACACCCGGATGTACCAACGTGGTTCAGCGACTGAACATCCTGGTACACTTTAGACATCGGCCGACTCTGAGCTGGTCGTGATGCACTCAGGCGCAGTCGGGATAAGACAAAGCAAAGCAATAAGTTATACTGCTTACCGCAATCAGCGTTCATTCCGGCACGCCGTTTGACACACTTTGAACTGACCCTACGATCACCTGCTTCGGTAAGGAGAGAATTATCATGCAACTCAACAAGCTCTTTTTGATCGGTTTGGTTCTCATAATGGGGGTCTGGATGGTTGGTTGCAGCGACAAGAGTGCGCAGAACGACAACACGGCAACCGAACAACTGAATCTAACGGATGACTTCGGTGGTTACAAGGCGACCGATGAGAGTCCGGCATTCGGTGATGACGAGATGACGGAGCTTGAGGGAAGCGTCGATGCCGACGATCCGTTGCGGTTAAGACCCGACATCGACTCGTTGCGGCAGCGCTTGATCGATGTCAAGGTTTACTCCGTCGAGTTCCTGTGGGGACATCTTGAACTCGACTCCACTGAGACCGATATCACCGACTGGTCCGGTTCGATTGCCGTCGAGCGCGGCGGAATCGTGGCCGTACGCCTGATTCGCTTTGAGCGGGGCGACTACATCGTCCGCCCTCGCCTGTACCGCACCGAACTTGATTTTGCCAGTTTCACCAAGCCGAGCTTTGATGGTCTACTCTTGTTCGTCTATGATCCTGAGCCGGACTCATTTGATACCGAGAACACTCTGACCTTCACCTCCGGCCCGTACACCCGGACGTTCACGATGTCGGAGCTGGAGCAGATTAGTGAAGTCGTCGACGTCGGCGACAATCAATTTTCGGTAAATGCCTTCCGGATTGACCAATTTGAATGCGGTGAGGGCTTCTTTGAAGGCCGCTGGGTTCGTCCGGCTTCTGACAAGGGGCTCGGCACCTTTGTCGGCTGGTGGATTTCCGAGGATGGCTTGTTACTTGGCCACGTACATGGACACTTCGGCCAGCGCAATGATGGCGCGGAGGTCATGTTCGGAAAGTGGATCAGTGCCGCCGGTTTGTTCCGCGGATTCCTGCGCGGCGAGTGGGGATTCGGCTCCGACGAGGATCCGGCCAACACCGATCTTGGCTGGTTCGAAGGCCAATTGTACGACAGCGACGAAACGGCTATCGGCAACTACGACGGCAATTGGGTGGCGAAAGAACGACCCGGCAACCATGGTAACGGCAATGGCGACAATGATGATCACGCGGATTCGCGGCGAGCGAAGCACGGCTATTTCCGCGGCCAATGGTCCTTGAATTGCGAATGACCCTGTCCTGAAGGCGCGAGTGCGCCTTCAAACAAGCGGGACGCCGGATTGCCCACCGGCGTCCCGTATTTTTTTGCCTTGTGGGAGAATGTCAATAAAAACCGAGGAGGCAATCGCTCGGTGAATCGAGCGAGGTGACCTAATATCCGCCGGTCGTCAGCTGCGGTAATCCCATCAGAAAATCAAGTGCCGCCATGCGGGCGTTGACGTTTCGCCGCAGCTCCTGGCGCATCCGCTCGATACGGTTGTTGATGCGGTCGTGCCAACCGGCAGTGCCGGACGCCAGCGCACCGGCATAGCTGTCGTAGAGATCGAAGTAGATCAATTGCGCGTGCGCGCCCGCCGCCCCGGTGGGGAGGTTCTGCAGTACCGCCAGATCGCGGATCATACACTGCCAGTGCGTGCAGACGACTTCGACGCGATCGCGCGAAGCGATGGCCGCGGTCTCGGCGAAACGGGCGTAGGTGGCGGCCGCATTCTGCTTCAGTCCGGACGCCAGCATCTCCCAGGCGGTCTCCCGCAGGCGGAAAAACTCGCCCTCAACCAAGGCATCGATCGTATGAAGTGAGCCGCGCGCCAGTCGGGCCAGCAATTCGGCCCGGTCAGCCGCAATGCCGGCGGAGCGGAGATACTCGATCACAAACGACTGGGACAACGCCGGAATGCTTACGCGCTGCAGCCGCGACAGGATCGTCGGAAGCAGGATCCGCGGCTGGTCGGTCACGACAATCAAGAAGGATTTCTCCGGCGGCTCTTCGAGAAGTTTCAGCAGCGAATCCATCGTACCCGGCAACATTCGTTCCGCCTCGTAGATGATTCCCACCTTGTGGCGTGACAGCGTGGCGCGCGTCGCCAGCCGCGATTGGAACCGGCGAATTGCCTCGATGGGGATGAAATGCTTGGGGTCGGCGTAAGACGGTGCAAACGGTTTAGCCTGTTTGCCGAACAAGTACGGCGCGTACCACTCATCCCAATCTTTGTCATCGGCAGGCAGCGGGAATAGCAACTGAATATCAGGATGCGCGAACTGCTCGATCTGGCGGCACGAATCACACTGGCCACAAGGCGCGTCGGCCGTGGCATGCAGACAGCCGATGCGCTTGGCCAGGTCAAACGCCACCGACCACTTGCCGACGCCTTTGGGACCGGCCAAGAGCAGCGATGCCGGCAGGGTTTGCGCGCGGAAGCGCTGAATCATTTGCTCAAGGGTTTTTGCCTGGGGATGGATCGTCATAGCTCTCATTCGTTAATGGCGCAGCCAGGCATTGGGATCGACCGGCGTTTTGCCTTCGCGCACTTCAAAGTGCAGCCGGCTGCCCGCGGTGACGGCGAACGCTTCGCCCCGGATCACCTGCTGGCCTTCGCTGACGTCGATCCGGTCCAGATTGCCATAGACCGTATAGATGGAGCCGCCGTGGTCGACGACGACAAAGCGTTCCAGGCCGCGCGCCCAGCCGATATATATTACTTCGCCGGTCAGAGCGGCAACCACTTTTGCGCCCCGGTTGGTGGCGATGACCACGCCATTCGACTTGCTGGTCAGTCCGCTGCGGGAATCCCGGGAGAGACCGAATTTGTTGACCACGGGGCCGGTCACCGGCCAGAATAACCGCCCTTTCATTTTCAGGTTAAGTTCGCGTTCGCGCTGCCAGATGAAGTCACCGGTGCCGGTTACCTGGGCATCGATTTGGGCGAAGACTTCACTCAAGGCCGTCGACGACTCGCCAATCTGATCCACTTGCCAAGCCAGATCGCGGCTTTCGCTCTTGAGATCGGCCAGCAGTGTTTCGCGTTGGCGCAGGGCCGCGCGTGCGCGTTGTTCTTCCGCCGCCCGCGCCTTGGCATTCTGCGCCAATTCCTCTTGTCGCCGCTGCAGATTCGCGAGCACAGCAGTCTTGTCGGTGATGGCCGCGTCGATCGACACTAACTGCCGGCTGTCGCTGCGGATCAGCCGCGCCGTCAAATGGGATTGCCGTTCCGTCTCGATCTGACTCGAATATAAGTACGGTATGTCAAAGTGGTTCACTTCGTGCAGCATGAAGACTTTTCGCAGTCGTCGCGCGGCCAGCTCGCTCGCCGTTGCCGAGGTTGACTGCAGCGACCGCAAGGTGTCCTCCGTGGCGGCAATTTCGGCCTTCAGGTCAAGCGATTGCTCCCGCAGTTGCCGCTGTAGACGACTCGAGAGTTCCAGCGCCCGGTCGATACTCTCGAGTTGCTTGTAGAGATCGGCCTGCGATTTCATCAGCCGCTCGGCTTCCGCCCGCGCCCGCTCGAGCTGCGCGCGCGTAGCCGCCAGTTGCGAGGTATCGGCCTGGCCGAAAAGGAGAGGAGTGGCGAGCGCAACGACCAGCAGGATCATCGCGGCAGTGCTCGTCATCGCAGCGCCCCGCGCAGCGCAAACGCCGTGCCGACGATCGTCACCGCCACCGTGATGAACATGACCGCGACGATTCCATCGGGACCGAAAAAGCTCAGCCGCAGGCTCCACTCGCGCGCCAGCACGCAGCCGCCGTAGAGCAGTCCGAGACAGAGCGCCCCGGCGATCAGCGCATCTCCCAGCGTCCGCGAAAAGACCGGGATGCCCACAAATCTCCAGCCGGCGCCCAGCAGGCGCATGGCCGCCATGAATTCCTGATGCGACGAAAGCAGCCGCCGCGCCTGCCAGAAGATCAGGAGCAGCGCCGCCAGAACCGTGGCGATGCGCAGCGCCAGCGCCACCCGGGCAGTCGCGGCAAAGGTCCGTTCCTGCGCCGCCAGCCACTGCGCGCCGTAGTCGACACTCTCGACAAACGGAAATTGCTTCAACTGAATTGCGGAAATCTCAAAATTGGTGAGCGTCGATTTGACCGGTGCAAAACGCACCTCGAGTACATTGGGGAACGGATTTTCGGCGCGCCCCGGCAGCAGTTCGGCGCCGATCAACGCCTGCATCTCGGCAAAGACCTCGGCGCGATCGCGGTATTCGAACGATTGATAGCCTTCCAGTGCCTTGACCCGGCCGGTCAGCGTGCCGATTTGCTCGGCGGTCAACTGGTCGCTGAGATAAACCACCAGCTTCAACTGCCGGCGCAGCTCGAACTCCTGCTGATTGAGATTATGCATTACCAGCAGAACCAGCGCAACCGGTGCCAGCGACAGCATCACTTGCAGCGCGGTGATGATTCGCGCGCCCGGGCCGCCGCCGACCTCATGCGACCAATAGCGATTCACGCAGGGAAATGATCCTTTCAAAGCGCAGGCAACCATCCGGCGTCTTGCGGCGTTCGAAGATCAGCACCGCTGTACCGAGCGTCGCCAGGCGGAAGAGCGCGGGTTTGATGATCCGCAGATCCGTCTCGTCCGAGCGCAAATCGGCCAGCACCAGCGGCGGGTACTTGATCGCCAGTTGCGCCAAGCTCACGAGCCGGCGTTCCTCTGCAGTTAAGTCCTGGGCGCGCCGCCGCATCTTACCCAACAATCCGACTTCAGCCAGTTGCGCCGTAACGCGATCGTGGATGTGCCGTTCCTCGCGCCGGCCGATACGCAGCGGCAGCGCGACATTGTCGAAGAGGCTGTGCCGGGAGACCAAGATGTCGTCATGGCGGAGCACGCCGATTCGTTGTCGCAGCCGTCGCATTTCGCTGCGGCTGGCCTGTTCAACCTTCCCTCCCAGGACATCAATCGTGCCGGAGTTGAGTTTCTGCTCGCCCAGCAATGCCGCCAGAAGCGCCGTCTTGCCGGAGCAGGGCGGGCCGAAAATGATGCCGATATCGCCGGCGCGCAGCGTGAACGACAGAGATCCCGTCGGTGCTTCCGCGGTCATGACGGCATTGTTAATCTGAAGAACGCTGGTCATACTCAAAAGCCGGTCAAGTGCCTCCGGAGACAGAATCTGCCGTCTGCGCGGCCGTTTGACAACCAGTTTTTGGTTGACGGCGGCAGGCATGCTTCGTAGCCATTAGGAGACTGACTTGGTGAAGGGCGAGGTATGAAAGCACTCGGGATT
>JADYYF010000070.1 GCA_020853795.1 Candidatus Zixiibacteriota bacterium | reverse complement strand
GGCGCGTGAAGCCGGGACCGGCGGCGTAGTGCGCGGTCGAGGTATCGATCAGGGTCTGCATAATGTCCTTTCGCATTCTCCGCCGCCCGCCCCTCCGCCAGAGGCGGAGGGTTCGAGCGGTGCGGAGCGGGAGGGTTAGAAGGAGTCGTCAAGGACGAGGGAGGCTTCCTTGATGACCTTGGCGAAGGCCACCGACTCCGAGATGACCGCCTCTTCGAACTTCTGCTCGATGATCTTGTCGAACTCGACCATCAGCGGCTGGCTGATTACCTCCTCGACGGCGAAGCGCGAGTCGAGACCGACGAGCAGGTCGGTGGCAATGTCGTCGCAACGGACAAGCTTGGCGCCCAGCGGCGACACCAGTTCGCCCGTCGCGTGGAACTTGAAACCCGATTGCGGGTCCTTGAATTCCGCCAGGTTCAGCAACTGCCGCATCTTGGTCTTGTGGCAGATGATCGTGTTGAGTTCGAAGGGACTGAACTCCGCCCAGAACTTGATCAGATCGTCGTAGTCGAGTGCGGCCGTGACATCGGTGTTGATCACGGTCGCCGGGTTGGCGTTGCCGTCGCCGTTGATGACGACGTCCGCCAGCAGCGCCACCTTGTCCGATTGCAGCCGGAACCCGATGTACCAGAGCAGGACCTTGAACTGCGCGGTGGTCTTGTGGCGCAGGGTCTTGTACGACGTCTTGAGCGCGACGCCGTAGTCGGGTACGGTGATCGTGTGCTTCTGCTCTCCGACGGCGACCTGCGGGATTTCGGCGCCCTCGCCGAGCGGCCGCAGCGACAGGCGTGTATCGGTCGGCGCGATGGCGATATACAGCGGCGAATAGCGATTCGAGCCGATCACGGTCTGCGCGGCGGTGAGCTGGTTGAACATCGGGCGCATCTCCATGCCGCGGCGGATTTCGCGCATCACGAATTCCGGCAACAGCGTCGGCGCCTGGCGGTAAAACAACTCCACCGTGTCGGGCGATTTGCCGCTGACGCGCACGCCGGCCGCGGCCAACTGGCGCTCAAAGGCATCCAGGGGACACTTCGCCGGCGACGGATCGTATTCGTCGGTTTCGAGCAGTTGGGTCAGCGAGAGCCCGCGGGTCTGCGCCTCCTGATAGGTTTCGCGCGTAACCTTGAGGCCGGTGGCGCGCGTCAGATCGACCCCCGCCACCTTGGCCGGCGTATCAACAGCGGCAAGATTCCAAAGGGATTCGGGAATCTGCTGCAAAGTTTCCAGTTCCATCAGAGTCTCCTTTTAGTTGAGCAATATGGTGCAGTCGGTCGTGCCGTTGACGGCGAGCACCGTGCCGCGGGCGAGATTGCCGCCCGCCGGATCGTAAGCGCCGAGCGCGGGCGCCTGCTTGACGCGGCCGTTGGCGGCGCCGACGACGCGATTGCCGAGTGCCGGATAGGTCGTCGCAATCGGCAGCGTCATCACGCCGGCAACTTGCACGCTCGCTTTGCGCTTGCCGTTGTCGGCGTCGGTTAAGGTGAGCGCCACCAGCTTGCCGACGATTTGGGCATTGTCGGTCGCGGGGCTGACGGTAAAATTGTTGGCGAGTTTGACGGCCTTGCCGATGTCGGCATCCTTCAGGTCGTCGATACTGGCGGTCTGGCTGATCGCAAAGGTCAGATAGAGCGCGCCGGTGGCTTCGAGATTTTGATCACGGACAGCCATGAGTTCCTTTCTGCTTGTGAATGAGTCGCAAGTCTCCCTGCGGCTCGCGGGTTAGTTCTTCCCCACTTTGAAGGGTTCCAGCCTGGCCCCATCGCTCGTCCCGTCGCGGCGGGACTCGGTGAGCGTCCGGGCAAAGGCCGTGTCAAATTCGCGGTCGATGTCGTCTTTGAGCGCGAGCAACTCATCGAGTGTGGTCGACTCGGCAAGTATCAATTTCTCGGTCAGGCGCGCGCCGCGGCCGGTTAGTTTGGCCACGGCGCGGGCGCGGTTCAGCAGATCGCTGCGGAAGTTCGCGAGCAATCGCCGGCCGATCTCGGCGCGGCGATCAAGCTCGGTGATCAGCGCGCCGGCGGCCTCGAGGTCGCGCTGCAACTGCGCGAAGTCAATCGCAGCGACCGCATCGGCCTCAAGGTCGGCGGCGTGGGCGTGCAACGCCGCCAGCATTGCATCAGTGGTCATCTTCCCTCCTCGGGCAGCAGGCGCAGTTTCGCCTCGATACCGAGCAGTTTCTGGTTGAGGTGATCGCGGACTTCGCGCAACTCGGTCTTGGTGGCGACGCGCTCGTTCAGGATCGCTTCGATGTGCACCAGCCGCGAATCGATCGCGCCAACAAGCTGCTGGTCGGCCTTGGTCGCCAGTTGCTCCTTGAGGCCGTAGATCGTGGCGTGATACGCGGTAATCAGTCCGGCCGCCGCAACGACGATCGTCAGCAGCAGGCGCAGCAGGTTGTCGCGGCGGAAAAGATCGGGCGCGTCCGAGCTGTGGTTCTGCGGATGCGCAAGTTTGGCTTTCTTCATGTTACTCCTCGGCTAGACTCGGCAGCGGCGCAGCGCTGGCCGAACGGGAAAAGAGGAAGGCGCGATGTCCGCTCAGTTTGGTGCGGCTGAAGACGTAGCGGTCGCGCAGCGTCTCGCCGGTGAGCGTCAGCGTGGCGCCGGACTCGGGGCACTCGTAGTACTGTTCGACAACGCCGCGATCGAGGACCCGGACGCCCTGCGGAATTGCCGCCGGACTCGCCTCAATCGCCGCACTCCAGAACCGGCGGCCAAGCTGCAAGAGCGGCAACCGCAACAGCGCGATCTTGAAGAGCCGCTCGGTGCCCGACAGGCGCAGATGCAGCCAGGCGTTGCCGTTGGTGTCGAGCAGAAGCACAAAGCGATGGCGCGTGCGCGGCGGCAACTTGGTCAAAACCTCGGCCGGATCAGAATCGCGATCGCCGCAGGCACTGTCGATCATCCGCCAGCGCTGCGAATCGCCGGGCACCGGCTCGATCCACACCAGGGGCGTCGTCAGGTCAAGTGCAGGGTCCGGCAGTTCCAGCTTGAGCGTTTCGCCGTCACGCAATTGGGCAACCAGCGAGTGGCGGTGCTCATCGAGCGACTCCGGCTTGATCATGACCCGCAGGTGCGTCTTGCGGCGAAATTCCGTGACGGTGCAACCGCTGGCGGTGATAGAAATGATGCGCGCACCGTCGGCTGAGCCGTGACGTTCCGGGTGAGTCGCCAGTTCTCCCAGCGAGCACCGCTGCAGCGGCGCCAGTTCGAGGCCGTCGACCTGCTCAACCAACTCCTGCAGCGACCGCCGCCGCTCGTGGAGACTGAGGTGCGCCAGATCATGGCCGTCGAGGCGGAGAATGTCAAATGCCACGAGCCGGGCGCGCGCCCGATTGCTCGATCGCAGCAGGCTCCGCACCGGCAGGCGACTGGAACCGCGCATGGCGATCGCTTGACAGATGACAACGGCCTTGCGCTCGGCGATCTTCGCAGCAGCTTCAGCGGCGGCCGGATGATCGAACTCCTCGCCGTTGGGCATCTGCGCGCCGGACGAATCGAGCCTCAGCCACACGCCACGATACAAGGGTTCGATCAGCAGTTCGCCGGGTGCGACGGTAAGCTGGGACGGATCGAAGATGATTGCGGCGTTTTGCCGCCAAAAGGGATCGGCCTCGCCGTGAGCGTTGGGATGCGCCAGGGTCGAAACGGCGGTGCCGTCAACGGCCCCACGATACACCAGCGACACTTCCAACACGCGCTGAATTTTCCGGTAGAAGTAGAACGCGCGCACTTCGCGATTCCCGACCCGCACCGGCTCATGCACCCGATGGCGGCAGTTGCGCATGTCGAGCCCGCAGATACCGCACTCGGGTTGGGCGTACAAGAATCCGAGCGAGCATTCGCGGTAAACGCCCGCATCAATCCCGGCCTTGAGTTCGTCGGCACCCGTTTGCTCGCGATGCCAGTAGAAGTAGGCGCGCAACCACGGTGCGCCATCGCGCTCAATGACCTCCGCCTTGAAGACGCGGCCGATCGGCAGTTCCTGCTTCTTGTGACCGATCAAGACCGGCACATCGACGATCAGGCCGGCCAAACGCGCCAGCTCGGCCAAACCGAAGCACCCGCCCTGCGCATTCACGCGGTTGGAGGCGGCATCAAGCACACCGAGATAGACATTGTCGACGGTCGCCGCACGTGACGGCTTGATGACGCGATTGATCTCCGCGACCAGTTCATTCTTGTCCTGTTCGGAGTCGAGACTTGCGGTCGCGGCCAGACTTCCGGTGAGATGTTTCACATGACCTCCTGTGAAGCGTTGTCCTTCACTAAGGAGTGCGGTCTGATTCTTGGAGCGATTCACTACCGGCTGGCCGGGTCTTGTAGTGATTTGCCGATCGACGGCGGAGTTGACGGCAGGGCGGACTGGGCGTT
Organism: Candidatus Zixiibacteriota bacterium; assembly: GCA_020853795.1. Lineage (NCBI taxonomy): Bacteria > Pseudomonadati > Candidatus Zixiibacteriota > Candidatus Zixiibacteriota bacterium. The sequence goes on along the minus strand of JADYYF010000070.1, from coordinate 31,465 downwards.
GTGCCGGAAGCAGTTGCGCGTAACTTATGTGCAGTGCGCTGCAATGTTAATGAGTGCCGCAAGCGGCCAACGGGAGAATTTCACTTATCCAACTCGTTCATCCGCAAGTAGTTGGACGGTTTTATTCCGCATGGGGCTTTTCGGCATAGATTCTGTTAATGTAGACCTTGAGAGGAGATTGCTCTTGGAACGATTTGTTAGTACCACCAAACTTACCGCGCTGGCAATCTTGACCGTGCTCGCGATCCTGTGCCTGAGCTACACGAACGCTTACGGCAATCCGATGGTGCTGGGCTTCCACAAGCCGAACACCAGCCTGACCACTTCGGGCTCGACGACCAACTCGCTGGTCAACAGCACAACTGATCGCATCGGCGACCAGTTTGATCGCGACATCTACACCCCCGAGCAGAACAACCAGGACGGCAGCCTGCCGCCGACGACGGTTCCCGAACCGGCGACGATTCTGCTCCTGGGCGCCGGTCTGGCCGGCCTGCGCATGCTGAAACGGCGGAGTTAGACCTCACCAAGTCGAAAGCCCAGGTCCGGCATTTTCGACTTCGCTGACTTCGCCCCCCACAACGCCAGTGCGAGCGCCATCGCGGCGTCGCAGTGGTTATTTTTGTCCCAGTTCAGATCCCGCAGTTCATCCGCCAGACTCCAATAGTCATTCCCCCCGACGTCAGTCTCGATCGGCGGCAACCCCACATTCCCCGCCGCGAATTGCGATTGCAGGTTCGTCAGCAGTTCCGCTTTCGTGTGCGTCGTGAAAATGAAGCCGATCGGATGGATGTCTTCGACTTCGGCGAGAACCACATCCCCGACACCGGTGGCATCGATCACCGTGTCGCCGCCATACTCGCGCTTGCGCGCGCGGATCGCCGCATAGACAAACGGCCAGTCGCGATTCTGAAACCGCTCCAACTTGACCAGTTGATACGGCAGCGTGGTGATATCGAGTGTGATGCCGACGGTGAAGGTCTCTTTGCGCGCCAAGTCCCAGCCGGAGACGTAGCGATGCTCGGGCATTCGTGACGCCAGGCCGGTCGACTGCGCCACGGCTAACTGGATCTGTTCCTCCTTCAGAATTTCGCGATCGGAATCGACGAACAACCCGGCCAGGTTCTGCGCGACGCGCGCGGGCGACAACCGGGAGCGTTTCTCTTCCAGAAAGTCCTGACTGATATTCGGATTCTCCGCTGCCGCGCCCCATTGCACGTACGCGCTTTCGGGACGAGCTTTCAACTCGCGGTACTTGCGATAGAACCAGTTGCGCCCGCACGGCGTGGAAACCAGATCGAGGCGGCCGCTGCGGTCAGCCAGCCGCATCGTCAGCACCTCGTTGACAATGTAGTCAACGTGGGGCTCGAAGGCGACCTCATCGAAGCTGATCAAATCGTAGTCGTGGCCGAGAATATGCTCGGCGCGGTTCTGCGACGTGCGGGCGGTGATCTCGGCGCCGTTGCCGAAGACGATTCTCGGATACGGCGTTTGCACCACACTATCGACCAATAGTTCGACCAGCGACTTGCCACGGATCAACTGCAGGCAGTTGTTGAAGACGATGTTTGCCTGGTCCTGCGTAATCGAGAGGTTGAGGATACGGTAGCGCGGGCAGTCGTCATAACGGCGCGACCGAATACGATAGACCGCGCGGTGCAGGAGCTTGGCGGCCTGGATCAGTGACTTGCCCCAGCGGTTGCCGGTGACCAGCAGATTCTGATCCTTGACCGACTGCATCAACCACTGCCGCTGGCCCGGATGCGGCTCCAGCTCCAGAAATTCGCGGCAGAACAACACCGGGTCGGTGACCGCCCGCCGCCAGCGATTGTTGCGTGAGAATGTCGACTTAGGCACAAGTGATCCCTCTGACTCCAGCGATGATTAAATGCGGAACCTCAAACGACCTGCAGCCCCCCGTGGGTCCGACTTCAGTCGGACATGCCCCCTCCCCTGTAGATCCGACTTCAGTCGGATACCGTCCTCCTTCTGTCGGGCACCCTCTTCCATCGAACGCTATACCTGCCCGTCGCCCTTCTCCGACTAAAGTCGGAGCTACAGGGGCGTGGTGCGCGCGCCAGATCGCTCACGCCATCCGCGCGATCTGGTTGGCCGCGTCCTCCTGCGTGATCAGCTTGTTGTTCAACTTCGTGACGATGTTCTCGATCTGGATCTTCTCCGCCTGCGCGCGCTCGGTCAGGCCGATGTGGGCCCGATTTTCGAAACGATATTGGACTTCGGCCGGGATGCCGCGCAGCGCCAGCTCGACGTTCGCGATCCAGTTGAGCAGCGAGGCCGCCGCGTTCTGCACCGTGACCACCTGTCGTTGCACCAGCTCGTATTTGAACTCGGCCCAGTTGTGGGTCGTGCCGTAAGCGTAACCCAGCATGAACGGCGCCAGATGCGTGCCGGAACAAATATCCTCGATCATCGACTTGTGGTTGAGATACCACCCGGAAGCCGACGACGAGCGCGTGCCGGGGCCGAGATACTCGATATTGACATCGTCCCACGTGACCGGATTCTTGTCCGGTCCGAAATCGCGCATCATCTCGACGGTGTCGTCAAAATAGTTATTAGCGCGCGTGAAGTAGTCGCCGTCGCTTTCATCGGAACGTTTCTCGGGGCGGGTGACCTTGACGTGGATGCGGTGATAGCCGGCGGAGCGCATGGCGCGGTGCATATCCGAGACCAAAGTCTGCTCTATGCGCGCTACGAACGGAATCGCCGCCAGCAGCGACCGCCCGCTCACCGAACCGGGCTGGGCACCCAATCCATAGTAGAAAATCGTGTCGGGATTGAGCGCGCTGCGGCGGGTGTCATCTTCCTGATAAAGACGGTAGTTCTCGCCCTCCGGCTCGATGACGATCGTCTTCATATCGGCAAGCAGGAAGCGATCCACTTGCCGGCGCGACGGTGAAAGCTGGAGCTCGCCGCAGACAGCGCCGTCGGTGAACAACGACTCGAAGAATTGCAGCAGCAGCTCGCGGAAGCCACCGCGCTTGAGCAGACCATTGCGGTAGACCCGCTGGTCGAGATCGTACAGGACTGATCGAACGGCGTCCTCCTGCTCGGCCGAGCGGGCGCCGACAATCTGAAAGTCATAGCGGGCGGCGCAAAGCCGTACCCAGGTCCAAATCACGGCATTGAGCACCGGGACCTGGTCACGCAAGAAACGGTAGATCTCGAGCCGGGCGCGACCGGAGTCGAAGGGAGACAAGTGGATACCACGATCAAGATCGAGAGTGATCGTCTTTAGACGCGGCTGCGACACAGAAACGTTTTTGGCTGCGAGGCGGCTCGACGCCGGATCGCTGGGAAGTTGGTTGGCGTTCTGATGGCGACGCCAGAGTTTGTTGAGCATGAAATAGTCCTCCTACCAAGGAGGCGCGTCTGATTTGTCGAGTGAATCACTACAAATTTCCGAAAATTCATCTTGCGCCCGTCGGGAGTACATAGTATATAGCCCTTGGCGCACGGTCCGCGGAGATCGGGCCAACCGAATGCGCTGCAACGAGTGTTGTTTGCTTGATTCCAACACAAGCCAAAAGCATTCAAAGATCTCCAACTTGTGTTCCCCGCAATAGTCAACAAACAGCACTCGTTAATTTTTTGGCCCGCACTTCTTGCGTTTACTCAAGTCATTCAACAACAACTACTTCCAGACATCAGGCGGTTATCGTCCTTCAAGGTCGCGTCGCAGAAACTGCTTCGTCAGGGCAGCTACAAACTGTGACGAAGTCACCTTCGTTGTGGCACAAGGGGTTGCAAGATTCCCGGAGGCAGTCAAAGTTGGCACGGCCTTTGATAGATAATCATAACGAAGTGAGTTAGAAACCGTGTCATCGAAGCAGTAAATGCAAATTCACTTCACGTTTGCATTACCGATTGTCGAGGGGTCTTAACCGGCCCCTCGACAAAAACACCGAGAGGAAAGCAAAAACCCAATTTCGCCCCTATATGCTTTTAAATAGTCCCACCTTTTAGACCTTGAGTTACCGGGTTAGTAGTAACGACAAGTTGCTCAACAGAAACCCGAACCAGGCGCCCGCCCGGTTCGGGTTTCGTGCTTTGGGGGGGATTTGTTGAACGGTAGGATAGACATTCCTGTCAGTCAACTCAGCCTATGCAGCGAATCCACTGGTGTGATCCCGTTGCGTCACGTTTTGTCTCGCACGACGCACCATTTGGAAAAGCCTCTGCCCTCAACCGTGCGGGATGTGACCTGACGCCAACTGAATCTTCCCAGCCAACGTCAGGATCGCAGGGATCCTGACCTACCACCCGACCCACCAACAATCTGTTAGGATAGACATTCTTGTCTGTCGCTGCCCAACCAACGAATCTGCGCCGGATCATGCCGGTAGGCAGTCCCTACCCCTACGGAGTTTTCGCTTTCATTAGGATTTTCCGGTGTCAGACAGGAATGTCTAACCTACCAACATTCCCGGTAGGATAGACATTCTTGTCTGTCAATTAGGCCCGCACAGAGGAATCGCCAGTGAGATAGACAATCTCGTCTGTCATGGTGGGGTGCACCTAATACGTATCCGCCTCGCCGTAGAAATAATACAGCCGGTCGAGCGCATCCTGCAATGCCAGCGCTTCCTTGGCCTGCTTCTCCGGCGACTTGCGCGTCTTGCGCTTCGGAGCGTCCTTCTTGTCGCTCGGCATCGTCGTCAAGGTCGCTTCCACCTTCTCGACAAACGTCGGCCAGGTCCTGTGCAGCGGCTTGGAGGTGTCGTAAATCACCTGGATCGACTTGGCCGCGGAGGTCGCCAGCATCGACTTGTCCATCATCTCGTAGTAGGCACGCGGCAGCGGCAGGATGATGGTCATGAACAGCAGCACGCCGGCGATCAGCCAGCCGCGAATTGCGCCGACAATCGCACCGCCCCACTTGTCGCGGTCGCCGAGACTCTGCACCGAGATCGCCTTCTCGAGGATCTTGGCCAGCAGCTTGAACAACGCGTAGATCAGGCCGAGCACGATGATATAGGAAATCACCGCCACCGTCAGCGGCGAGGCATCCAGCGCGGCGGCAATCTCCTCCGCCACGAAATCAAGTTTACCGGTCGAGATGACGAGCGCGGCGACCAGTCCGAGCAGCGCCATCAGTTCGCGCAGAAAGCCCTTCTTGGTGCCGATGGCGATAAAAGCGAGCACAACCAGCAGGGCGATCAAATTGAATACCATGTCAACCTCCGATGTTTGTCGACGACAATCCACTCTCATTATCGGCGCCGACAAGCGCAGGTTCAGTGTTTGTTCACAGCCGAAAGCCGCGTATCCGTCGCAGCTACTTATTTCAGCCCGGGCAAACCCTGAGGCTCGCCACGAGCGGATTGGTCCGATCGCAGTAGTGCAGCCGTCGCGGGCAAAAGCATCCAAAATCACCGGCGGCTGCGATGATGGAGAAAAATTGAGACTGTTGACGAAACTTGACAAGGGGAATTTTTCGCCCCCGCTGCCGTACCGGCCGGATCTGCGACGACGGGTAGGCAGACCCAACCCCATGCATGTCGGTTGCGTGGACTTCCCCACCGCAAGCGGTGGGGCACCAAATCACGACCGGAGGGAGCGCACGAACGCGGGAATGTCGGGAGATCTAAACAACGCGGTACCGGCGACAAGAACATCTACGCCGGCAGCTTTGGCGGCAGCTGCGGTCTCGGCGTTGATGCCGCCATCAATCGAGATCAAGTAATCGAAGCCGTGCTGCTGCCGCCAGGCGGCGGCGGTTTTGACCTTGTGCAGCACGTCCGGAATGAACTTCTGCCCGCCGAAACCGGCATAAACTGACATCACCAGAAATAAATCAATGTGCGGAAACAGGTGGCGATAGTTCTCAACCGGCGCATCAGGATTGAGGGCGATGCCGGGATGCGCGCCCTTGCGGCGGATTTCGTCGAGAATGGCGACGTTATCCTGGATCACTTCCCCGTGCACCGTCAGGTAGTCGGCGCCGGCGTCGAGGTAGGCGTCAATGTACTTCTCGGGATTACTGATCATCAGGTGGACGTCGAGCGGCAGCGCGCTGATCCCGTCGATCTGCTTGATGATGAATGGGCCGAAACTCAGGTTGGGAACGAAGTGGCCGTCCATGACATCCATGTGCAACCAGTCGACGCCGGCAGTTTCGATGCGGCGGACATCAGATTCCAGGTGGAGGAAATCGGCAGCTAAAAGCGACGGTGCAACCAGCGGCATGCTTACTCTTCCCAATCGGCGCGAATCACGATTGCTGCGGCGCCGGAGGCCATTATCGCAGGCCATGCGTGTTGAAGCAACTGCAATTAATCAGTCTTGGAAACGGAGAGTTTGACGCGTTCGCCGCGCAACACCTGGGTGCCCTGCGCCGGTTTCTGGTCGAGGACGGTATTCGGCAGATAGCGCTCCTCTTTGACGCGCTTGATATCGTCAAGCACGAGGCCGAGGCCTTCCAACCGCTCCCGCGCGCGCTCCAACGGCAGACCGACAAGCGACGGCATGATCAGGATATTCTGCTCTTCGCCTTGATTGACGGCGATCGAGACCTTGGCGCCCGCGGGCAAGGTCGCGCCGTGGGAGGGAATCGTCTCGATGGCGGTGTTCTTGGGCAACGAATCAACCTTCATCCAGACAATGTCGCCCGCCTGGAAGCCGGCCTTTTGCAGCGTGATCGTGGCTTGCGCCAACGGCAGTCCGTAGACTTCGGGCACCTGGCTCATCCGGGTGCCGGCGGAGACGACGATCTTGACGTTGCGGCCCTGCTTGACCATCGTGCCCGCCTCCGGTACCTGCGTCAGAATTTGCCCCTGCGGCTTTTCAATCGAGTATTCGCGGCCGGCAACCTCCAGGGTGAGATCGAATTTCTGCGCGATCTCGTCGGCTTCAAACTCGGTTTTGCCGATGAGGCTGGGCAGGACAAATTCCTCGCCGTGCTTGGTAATGATCGGCATCACGAAATTGTTGAGGAAAATGAAGATCACCAGGAACGCCAGCAGCGGCACGCCGACGTAGTAGAAGAGCGGTTTGAGGTATGAGCGCGGCGTCATCGCGGCGCTGCCCTACTTGCGCGTCAGGTACGCGGCGAAGATGTTGTCGAGATACTTCAGGCCGGGGTAGGTGCGCATGAAGTTGTCTTCACCCAGGACTTCCTTGAACTTGAACGTCTCGGGAATGCGAACTTCAAATTCCGGATGCTCCTTGAGAAACTCCGCGATCACCGCTTCGTTCTCGGCGCGCAACACCGAGCAGGTGGAGTAGACGATGGCGCCCTCCGGCCTGAGCAGGGTCACGGCATTGCCGAGTAACGCCTGTTGCAGGGCGGCATAGCGCGGAATATCCTCCTGCGTCGTGATCCAGCGCCCCTCGGGAAATTTGCGGAACACGCCGGAACCGGAACAGGGCGCGTCGACCAGAATCTTGTCATACTCGCCGGAGCGGAATTTCGTGCCGTCGGCCTTGATCGGAAAGATGTTGGCAATCTTGAGACGCTGGATGTTTTCGCGCAGCAGGTTCAGGCGCGGCTCGGAGTTGTCCAGCGCCGTGACATTGCCGCCCTCGCCGATGCGCAACGCGATATCCGTGGTCTTGCCGCCGGGCGCCGCGCAGAGATCGAGCACGGTCTCGCCGGGGCGCGGATTGAGCAATTCCACCGCCAGCCCGGAGGCCTCGTTCTGGATGATAAACTCGCCGGAGTCGAAGAGCGGCAGCTGCACCGGGTTGACGTCGGCGATGATATGAATGAAGTTCTTGAGAAACTTCCCTTGCTTGAAGCGAATGTTCGCCTGCTGCAGCTTGGCGAGGTACTGCTTGACGCGATCGCCGTCGTCGCGCAGACGCAGTTGCAGCGGTTGCGGATCGTTGCCGTTGCGCAGGAACTTCTCGACCACCGCCTCCGGATACACCGCCAGCAATTCCTTGACGAACCAGATCGGATACGAGTAGAACTGCGTCAGGAAGTTGAGCATGTCGGCGCGCAGTTCCTCGAAGGTGAGCTTCTCGATGTTCTGCGCGATATTTTTCAGCACGGCGTTCACCATCGCCTCGGCACCGGGCGTGTACTTCTTGGCCAGATTCACGGTCTCGTTGACCGCGGCGTAGTGCGGGATGTTGCAGTCGGGCAGCAACTGGAAGCAGCCGACGCGCAACACGGTAATCAGCGAATCGGAATGCGACGAGAGCTTCTTGCGCAGGTACTGCGATAGAATCAGGTCGAGCCGCTTCTGCATCTTGATCGTGCCGGAGACCAGGTAAATCGCGAGATTGAGATCGAAGCGGCCGCGGAAATTCTTCTGCTTGAGCTGGGACAACTCCTGCTGCAACGCCTCCGGATCGCGGCGGGCGATCATAAGCACCCGGTAGGCTTCTTCGCGAGGATTAAGGTGCTGCTGCTGCTGTTCGCTCATCCACTAACCTCAAACGGACTTAGGCGGCTCTTTCCAAACAGAACGATTAGCGCCGTGCGACAAATATTCAAAGATAAAATTTCCCGTGAACTCCAACCGAACCCGAAGGCCAGGACTTCATCGGGACGAACGAATCCCAGGTTGCCGAGCGCCAGCTCCATTCTGAGCAGGTTTACGGAGTCGCCGCGCTGAAGTTCGAGGGCGATGATCGAATTGCGGACATCGACTTCCGATTTTTCGTCAGCCTTTATTCGTTCTACAATTATCGTCGGCTGTTCGAGCAGAGAATCAATCTGTTTTTGTGCGATGGCGCAGCTTTCCGGCAACTCGACCGCGTAACACGCCAGGTTGATCTGGCTCGACACCGACGCGGCTTTGCCGAAAACCGTTCGCCCCTGTACAATTGTGAAACCCGCGGGCAAGGCGCGATTGAGCCGGTCCAGCATCGTGTCCTGATACGGCGCCTCAAGCTGAATATCGAAATACTCGGCCTCCGAGGTATACCCGACCGACAGTGGCGGACCAAACGACAGCCGCGGCCGCGGATGGAATCCCTGCGAGAAACTCACCGGAATCTCGGCGCGCCGCAACGCCCGCTCGAACATCCGCATCGTCGCCAGATGGCCGATGAAGCGCGCGGGCGCATCTTTCCGCCACTGAACCCGCACCCGGCTGCGCGGCACAACCATCGCCACCGCCTGCACCGGCGTCCGCTTCGGTCGGCGGCCGAACGACTGACTCGGCGACGGCGGACTCTCCGGCGCCGCGAGAATTTGCTCAGCCAACTCCGGCTTGGCGAGAATGATGTCACCGAGCTTGAAGCCTGCACTTTCTTTACGCACTGTTTCAGCCGGAAACGCCGTCTGGCGGCGGCGACGCAGATCCTCGCTCGACTGGCCATAGTCAAGATGATCCCAGGGCAAGGTCGCGGTCAAGGGAATCTCCGCCGCAAGCTTGTCGACGGGCAGACCGCATTCGGCGCAGACCTGCGTCCACAGCTCGAAGTTGAAGTGCTCGTTCCAACCGTCAAAGCGCGCGCCGCGTTCGTGCGCGGACAGGATCGCCTCACCCAGACGGCGATCGCCGCGGGCCAAGACGGCGCGCAGGTACGCGGCGCCGGCTTCGCGCACGCGATATTGGATATTGCGACCACGCGCCGATTTCTGAATCCGGTCGCAGCGTGCCTGATACTCGGCCGGCGGCGTCAGCGCATCCCACTGCCACTCGCTGCCCACGCTCGCCTGCGCCGGCGACAGCGTCACGTGCAGGAAATACTTGTCGCCATATTCGGCGCGCACGGCATCACAGTTGCGGATCACGGCAATCGTATCCTCGACATCTCGCGGGCTCTCTTCCGGCAGGCCGATTTCGAAGTCGAGCCGCACCGACCGCCAGCCGGAGGCGTACGCATTGGCCAACACTTGATAGAATTGATCGATCCCGGCGTAGTGGCCGTGCGCTTCGCGCAGGCGCTCGCTGCCCGACAGCAGCGCAAACCGCAGCGTTTGCTTTTCGGCAAACGTGACGGCGCGCTGGTATTCGATCGCGGCAGCCACCGGCGGCAGTGCCGGCAAGGTGACCGCGATGTGGCGGTCGCGGAAGCGCTGGCCGACCTGCGTCGTCAACTGATCAAAATTCTTGATCCCGGCAACCAGGTCACCGTGGAATGATACTTCATCATAGCCTGTCTGCTGCAACGCACGATCGATGAATTCGACCGTCTTGGCGACATCGACGCTCGAACCGAGGAAAACGTTCACTCGGTCACCGGTGATTTCTTCATACGGCAGGATCGGAACGACCAACCGGCCCGTTTTGTCGCCGCTGCGCGCGCGGATCTTCGCCGGCGCCGCTGCTGCCGTCGCCGTCAGACCGGCGAATCGGTCGCCGCTGTACTGCGGCTGATAGAGACTCGGCACATACACACCGGAAATCTGCGCCAACTGCGGCAAGATCGCTGATCGATCGAGCGCGCGGCGAGATGAGATCAGCGGTCGCAACTGCGCCAGCGCCGTGTCGACCTCCCCGCAGAAGAAGAAATCGAGCAGGTCGGCAATCGGCTCCGGATTAAACGGCTTGACCGAGGAAGCGCTGATCAGCGGGTGCACTTCGCTGCGTTCATTCGATCGCAGCGGTAGCTGCCCCGACTTGAGAATCGTAATCAGGGCGCTGAAATGGAGCGGATCGGAAATCAAGAAGTGGAGCCAGTCGCAGTCGGCGATAGGCGTCAGCGATTCGAGTGAGAACAGCGGCAGGTTCTCTTCCTTCAAGAGCTTCTCGGCGTCCACGTCGGGGGCAAAGACGCGCTCACAGGCCAAGTCGGCCTCCGCATTGAAAAGCCGATATAGCCGCAGCAACTCCGGCTCGGCCATGCCACGGTCGTATTTGTCCGCAACCGCCAGTACGACACGAACAGCCGCCGTCTTGTGAGCAGCGCCCCATTCATTACCGATATAGCGTGCCGGACGGATTACGAGCGGAAGGATTTTCGCTTCGAAAAGCGCCTGATAGTTCATCCCTGATAAATAGTCCGCGAGAGGTTGGGGAGTTGAACCCGAACCGAAAGTACGCAATGAAAATTCCTAATACGGTCGAAGTCTCAACCCAGAAGTTCTTTCTGGTTGCACTTGCAGATCTCGACGATCCGATCCTTGAACTTCCACGACTTCTTGTCAGTGGTATAGGTCGGATCGACGACGCGGGTCGGCTCGACGGCCGTGCCGCAAACCGGGCACAATTTGACGTGCGCCTTTTTGCTGGCCTTATCCGCGAATGACTGTCTTTTCGCCATTTATACGTCCTCCAGATAACTTTCGATCAGACAAATATTATACGTAACAGAATTCCGAAGTCAAGCAGGGATAACGGTTTATCACAAGAAATTGCCTGCCTGAGGCGGGAGATGGGGGCCGATTACCGGTCCCCATCTCGCTCAGAGGCGGGGGGAATATGTCAATTCTCGCAGATTGAAGCGCCAAAACGAGTTAGAACCGAACCGATCGGATTCAGGATCGCCTGACCGGTCTTGGTGCCCCCGAAGAGGAGACCGACCGGTCGATCAGTCCCATCGTTTAGCACCACGAGTGAACCGGAATCTCCGGCTTTGCAGAACTTCTTGCTGGTCATGATCTGTCCGACGAACTTCGCCGTTCCGCGCGTGTAGCCGACACTGATTGTCACATTGATCGCTGAGACCGTGCCCGTGGTGAATTCCGTCGTGCGTCCAACCTTCTTGATCGCCTGGCCGACGGCGGCAGTGGCAACCGCGCCGGACGGAAACTGGTAGAATTCCGGCAACGTCGCACAGGTGACGTCCGTCGTCGAGTACTCGGCGATGGCGGCATCGATGTAATTATTGGTGCCGTCAAACTTCAGCGGCTCGAAGTCGCTGAGATCGCCCACCTTGTCGGTGGCCAGATGATCGGCACAGTTAATATCGTAGCGGCCCGGCTGGACGATGTCCTCGCCGATGACCGCCAGATTCTCCCGCGCGAGAACATGGTTGTTCGACAGGATATACTTCTCGCCGTTGATATAGATCACACAGCCGATCGTACCGGCAGCACACTCCAGATTGTTGCCCACCGAGACACCGATGGGAACCGGACGGTAGTACTCAGTCAGGCTGAAGGCGGTGAATTCTCCCGTCTCTTCGATCGCGACCGGGATACCGTCAAGCGTCCCGGGGATGCCTTTGACATCCGGCCGCGAGGTGAAGACCTTGACAACAGGGTTGCCGTTGGCATCGACGCCGGTGCCCGTGCCGACCACGCCGTTCAGCTGCATCAGTTGCTCCGTAAACCGCTCTTGAGCAGCGATAGCCTTCTTGAAATTCTCCGGTCTATTGGGCGATAATGAACTCATGGAATTATCCACAGGATTCTGATCGGTGCCGCAGCCAACCCAAAGCAACGACGACAGCAGGGTCAGGCTGATCAAAGCGATCAAGGTGTACTTGGCGATAAACTTCGATTTCATTCCGATTAACCTCCGCGATCCAGAATTCAGCTCCGACCACGAACGCGGCCGTGGGTTACCCATCGGAGGACCGCGCCAGCGGTCGGAGCGGGTACATACAGCCTAAGACAGTCAACAATAGGTCTCTTCTCCCTACTGGCCGGCACCTCCTGTCTGCGACGAACATCGCCGGCAGTCCAGCACGCGCCGAAATGCCGTCGCCGTTGCGGTTGGTGAGATTGCGAGCAAGCTATTGCTTAACGTAAAGAGGATTGTCGACGTTAGGTTCGTACACCAAATTGTCGATTTTTTGCAGAATCGGGACGCAGCAACAAGAAAACCGCCGTCACTGGCGCGACGGCGGCCCTAAGTCCGGTGCAGTGTCGGCTGCGAGGCCGACGGTATCTACGACGTGGTCTTCTTGATCGACTTCAAAAGTGCGCCAAAGGAAGCGCGCCACTGCTCGGCCTTGGCCTTCGGGCCAGTCAGCTTGAAAAACACGTTTCCCTCCGGCGCGGGGGCAATCCCGCCCAACAGAATGTAGTCGGGACGCTCCTCCTGAACCTGCATCATCGGACCGGCTGAAAACATGTAAGTGCCCTCCACTTCGATCGTCTTGATCTCGCAGCACTCGGACGCAATCGTCCCGTGCTTGGCCTTCGCCTGCGAATCCGAACCATCCGGCTGCGCGACCTGCCGAATCCAGCGGGCGAGGTTGGCGTCAACATCCCCGCCCTGACCGGAGCCGAAGTAGAAAACGGCGCACTCGGCCTTGCCGTCGGCGGGGTCAATCAGGTAGGTGGCAATGCGCATCGGGCGGTCGCCGCCCGACGCCCAGCCTTCTGGCGTCAACCAGGTAATCCCGGCAACGGTGTTCGGAACCGCAGCCGCATGCGGATTGCCTTGCGGCGGCATCTGGCTCTGTTGCGGCGGCATCTGTTGCGATTGCGATTCGGTTTGCGCCTTTTCGGTCTTACTGCAGGCGGCGAACATCACACTGATTGCAGTCACGGCTGCGGCCGTAAATAGGAATCTGGTCTTCAACTTTCCGTGTCTCCTCTCCGATGATTTTGGCAATGATACGCACGCGCTGGCTAGTGCGTCAAATAAAAGTGCACGGCCGACGTCGATGTTTGACGTCCCCGCGAAACCCGACATTACAGCGGGATATTGCCGTGTTTCTTGGGCGGGTTTGAGTCCCGCTTGCTCGCCAGCATCCCGAGCGCGCGAATCAAGCGTGGACGCGTCTGCGCCGGCTCGATGATGTCGTCAATATAACCGCGCTCGGCCGCGATGTACGGATTGGCGAACTTCTCCGTGTACTCGGCAACCTTTTCATCCAGGGCTTTCCGCGGATCGGCAGCAGACTCGATTTCCTTCTTGAAGATGATCTCGACTGCGCCCTTGGGGCCCATGACGGCGATCTCGGCCGTCGGCCAGGCATAGTTCATGTCACCGCGCACGTGCTTGGAATTCATCACGTCGTACGCTCCGCCATAAGCCTTGCGCGTAATCACGGTGATCTTCGGCACGGTTGCTTCGCAATACGCATACAGCAGCTTGGCGCCGTGTTTGATGATCCCGTGATGTTCCTGCGCCACGCCGGGCAGGAAGCCGGGGACATCTTCGAACGTGACCAACGGAATATTGAAAGCATCGCAGAAGCGAATAAAGCGGGCACCCTTGATCGACGACTCGATATCAAGAACCCCGGCCAGGTGCGCGGGCTGGTTGCCGATAAGGCCGATCGACCGGCCGCCGAGACGCGCAAATCCGACCGTGATATTGGGGGCGTAGTCGGCATGCACTTCCAGGTAATCGCCGTCATCGACGATCAGCTTGATCACTTCGATCATGTCGTAAGGCTTGTTCGGGTTGTCGGGGATGATGTGGTTCAGGCGCTCGTCAACGCGGTCGCTCGGATCAGTGGCCTGCCGCAGCGGCGTTTCCTCCAAGTTATTCTGCGGAATAAACGAGATCAGCTTGCGGATGTTGAACAGCGCCTCCGCCTCGGAATCGCAGGCGAAGTGCGCGACGCCGCTCTTGCTCGCGTGCGTATCGGCGCCCCCAAGGTCCTCCATCGTGACATCCTCGTGGGTCACCGTCTTGACGACGTTCGGGCCGGTGACAAACATGTACGAGGTCTTCCGCACCATGAAGACGAAATCGGTGATCGCCGGCGAATACACCGCGCCGCCGGCGCAGGGACCCAAAATCGCCGAAATCTGCGGGACGACGCCGGAGGCCAGCGTATTCAGCAGGAAGATATCGGCATAGCCGCCCAGCGAGACAACCCCCTCCTGAATCCGCGCGCCGCCGGAATCGTTGAGCCCGATCACCGGCGCGCCTACCTTCATCGCGTCTTTCATAATCTTGCAGATCTTCTCGGCGTGAGCCTCTGAAAGCGAGCCGCCAAACACGGTGAAATCCTGGCTGAACACGAAGACGATGCGATTGTCGATCAGGCCGCAACCGGTCACCACGCCGTCGCCGGGGTAACTGACCTTGTCGAGACCGAAGTCGGTCGAGCGATGCGTGACGAACATGTCGAATTCCTCGAACGAACCGGGGTCGAGCAGCAGTTCGAGGCGCTCGCGCGCGGTCAGTTTGCCCTTCTTGTGCTGTGCCGCAATCTTGTCGGCGCCCCCGCCGAGCTTGGCCTGCTGCTGCTTCTCCCGCAACAGCCGCAATTTATCTTCGATGGACATATTTCGTCTCCGTTGTTAAGGGGCAATTGACACGGGTACGAGCGATTTGTCAAGGAGAAAGGCGTTGACCAAGGATTGCAGGTCAGGATCCCTGCGATCCTGACGAACGTGCAATCCGCGTCGGCACGTAGGGGCGACCCTCGTGGTCGCCCGCGGTTGATGATCGATGCGCCAACACCGGGCGGGGACAAGCCCGCGCCCCTACGGGTCGGAAGGATCAGATCACCTTTTCGCAGGTGTACTTCAGCCCATCATACTTGAGCCGGACAATCTTGTTGTCGATGTCGTGATCCATCGCAATCAGCCAGCCGCCTTCGTACGCTTTGGGCAGCGTCTCACGCTTGCAGCGCTGCGTGTCAAGCGGAAATAGATCCGTGGCGGAGACATAGGGCACTTTGAGATGGTAGCAGCTCGGAAAATTGTCGGCGTAGTAGATCAGCTTCTTCCCCTGCGACTCGATCTCGACGCCCAGTTGCCCGCGTGTATGTCCGCCGATCTTGCGCACGACCAGACCCGGCAGGATCTCCTCGAAATCGCCGTCAATCAGACGCAGCTTCTCCGCCGCTTCGATCACCTGTAGGCGATCGGGAAAATAAACGCCGGCTGTCCGCTCATCCGGATGACTACCGTCCTCCCATTCGTCGCGATGGACATAGTGGAGTGCATTCTTGAAGACCAGCGCGCTCTTGCCGTCAACCAACCGCACTGCGCCGCCGGCGTGATCCCAGTGCAGATGCGTGAGAATCACGATGTCGATGGCGGCGGGGGTGAGGCCGAGTGCACGCAAACCCGCGCCCAATTTCGACGGTTGCGATATCGAGTACAATTTGCGCTGGCGGTCTTCGAGGAAATCACCGAGGCCGGCGTCGAAGATCACCGTCTTGCCGTGGCCGCGGACGACGAAGAGATTGATGTCAAACGGCAGCAGATTGTTGGCGTCGGCCTGCTGGAATTTGCTCCAGATCGACTTCGGAATGATCCCGTAAACCGACCCGGCATCGAGATACATGCGGTTTTCAACAAAGCAATGAACTTGATAGTCGCCCAGTTGGAGCATACTTGCACTCTCTCCCCGACCCCTCTCCCTTGCGAGAGAGGGGAATGAGGAATCCGTAATTCAGGCTGGGGAAACTCGCAGCTACCCGCGCAGCAGATTGCCGGCGATGACGAGGCGCTGGACTTCGGACGTCCCCTCGTAGATTTCGCAGACGCGCTGATCGCGGTAGAGCTTCTCGATAACCGAGAACTCGCCGATGTAGCCGTAGCCGCCGTGGATCTGCATCGTGCGATCGACGCAGAAATTGGCCGCCTCCGAGCCGAACAATTTGGCTTGGGCAGCCTCGAGGCTGAATTTCTCGCCTCTGTCCTGCAACTGCGCCGCTTTGTAGGTAAGCAGCCGCGCCGCCTCGACCTTGGTGCCCATATCGGCGATCATCCACTGGATCGCCTGCAGCTTGGC
Source organism: Candidatus Zixiibacteriota bacterium (assembly GCA_020853795.1). NCBI lineage: Bacteria > Pseudomonadati > Candidatus Zixiibacteriota > Candidatus Zixiibacteriota bacterium. The sequence goes on along the minus strand of JADYYF010000070.1, from coordinate 14,948 downwards.
AATCGGCGCGCCGAAGGCCACCCGCTGCTTGGCGTATTTGACCGCTTCATCCAGCGCCCGTTGGGCAATGCCGGTCGATTGCGCGGCAATCCCGATCCGCGCGCCGTCGAGGGTCTGCATCGCGTAGCGGAAACCCTTGCCCATTTCGCCGAGCAGGTTTGCGCGCGGCACTTTGACGTTGTCAAACCACAGCCGTCCGGTGGTGGCGTACTTCATCCCCATCTTGTTCTTGAGCATCTCCTTGCGGAATCCGGGCGCATCACCGGGGACAATGATTGCCGAGACCTTGTCGCGCTCGCCGTCGCCGACGATCTTGCAGAACACCACCGCGACCGTGCACACGTCGCCGTGCATGATGAAGATCTTCTCGCCGTTGATGACAAAGTGGTCACCGTCGATCGTGGCCGTGGTGGACTGATTGGCGGCATCCGAACCGGCATTCGGTTCGGTCAGCGCAAAGGCTGGGATCGACTTGCCCTTGGCGGCGTCAGGGATATGCTTCTTCTTTTGTTCTTCCGTGCCCTGCTTGATAATCGGATCAGCCGCAAGCTGGCCGACCGCCGCCAGCAGCGAGGACGGGGCATCCCAGTACGAGATTTCCTCCATCATCGTGGCGTATTCGAGGCCGCTCTTGCCGCCACCGCCGTATTCCTTCGGCATGTTGAAGCCGCAAAGTCCCTTGCCGGCGATGAACTGGTAGATGTCGTGCGCGAAGCCGTCCGGTTTGCGATCCCATTCGCGTCCCATCTTTTCGATGGTCGGGCCGATTTCCTTGAGCAGGTCGCGCACCGCTTGCTGTGATTCATGTACGTTGTAAGTCATATTATCTCCCTGAGCCTATGATTCCATCAAAGCCTGCAATTAACCGCTCAGCGGCACGAAAATCAAGGATTACTTGGGCGGAGTTTGCCGCCTGCCGACAGGTGACAGCACCTGCATGAAGATATACAACAGCACCGTCACGAATCCATTATACAACAGCACCGTCAGGAACCCATTATACAACAGCGCCGTCAGGAATCCATTCCTGACGGCTTCCTATTTGTTGGCTCGCCCACAGCTTGCTGTTGTCGGCCGAATCAGCACAACAACTCCGTTACTCCCGCGAAAGCGAGAATCCAGCTTCGCAACTGACTACTTCATCCACACGACTTTTTTTCGCCAGACTTCATTGCCCGATAAGGTCAGGGAAAAGATGTAGATTCCGCTGGGAAGCCCCGGATACACGTTCTCGCCCAAATCCAAATAATAGGAGCCCATTGACAAGTCTCGATCAACCAGTGTGTCCAATGGAGTGCCCAGAGTATCGCAAACAGTGATCCGGACGAGGCCCGAATCCGAAAGGTCAAAGCTGAAACCGGTAAACCATGGTACTCGAGAATTGACGGACTTGATGCTATCTGTGTAGGTGACTGGCGCCAGACGGACATGAGGAAAGCCGACAACTGCCGCTTTAAGTGAGTTTGGCTGCCGTAGGATTGTCCTCACCGTGTCGGCAGCTCCATAAGCGATCTGGATAGCATGAACTATGAACAGCACCACGAGTATTTTCATTCATGCCTCCGAACACTCGTATGCAGAGCAAAAGTCCGAAGCACAGGGCTTCGGACCTACATTATTTTTTCCGCCTTCCGCTTCTTCGCTACAGCCTCCTTGATGTAGGCCACGATATCATTCGTCGACGTTCCGGGGCCGAACAGGCGGTCGATGCCGCGGCCCTGCAGATCGGCGATCTCTTCCTCGGACATGATCCCGCCGCCGAAGAGAATGATGTCGCCGCAACGGCGGTCATCCATCGCCCTCTTGATCAGCGGAAACAGTGTCATGTGCGCGCCGGAGAGAATCGAAACCCCGACCGCGTCGACGTCTTCCTGCAACGCGGCCTCGGCGATCGCTTCCGGCGTCTGGCGCAGGCCGGTGTAGATGACTTCAAAGCCGGCATCGCGAAAGGCGGCGGCAATGACCTTGATGCCGCGATCGTGGCCGTCCAGACCGGCCTTGGCAAGGAGAATGCGGATTTTGTCAGGCATAAGCTTTATCCCAAAGTATCATCACATTGCGAATCATAACATCCGACTGAAGTCGGATCTACAGCCGCTGTCACTTGCACGCGGCGCTCAAATAATCGGCGGCTCGACATAGTCGCCAAAAACGTCCTTCATGGCATCGCACATCTCGCCGAGCGTGCAATAGGCGCGCACGCACTCGATCAGGTACGGCATCTTGTTCTTCTTGTCGCGGCACGCCTGGCGCAGATGCTCAAGCGTTTCGTTGACGCGCGCCTGGCTGCGGATCGACTTGGCCTTGGCAATCGACTCGCGCTGCGTGCGCTCCACCGATTCGTCGATCTTGAGAATCGGAATCTCGATCTGCTCGTTCTCCAGCACGTAATCGTTGACGCCGACGATGATGCGCTCCTTGGCGTCGATCTCCTGCTGATAGACGTAGGCCGACTTGGCGAGTTCGCGCTGCAGGTAGCCCTCCTCAATTGCCGGCATCACTCCGCCGCGCCGATCGATCTCCTGGAAGTAAACCTCGGCTTCCTCTTCCATCCGGTTGGTCAAAGCCTCGATGAAGTACGACCCCGCCAGCGGGTCGATCGTGTTGATCACGCCAGTCTCGTGCGCCAGCACCTGCTGGGTGCGCAGCGCCAGCAAAGCCGCCTTGTCGGAGGGCAGTGCCAGCGTCTCATCCATCGAGTTCGTATGCAGCGACTGCGTGCCGCCGAGCACCGCCGACATCGCCTCATAAGCGGTGCGGATCAGATTCAGTTCGGGTTGCTGGGCATTCAGTGAGCATCCGGCTGTCTGCGTGTGGAAACGCAGCATCCAGGAGCGCGGATTCTTGGCGTGATATTTGTCGCGCATCCGCCTGGCGTAAATCCGCCGCGCCGCGCGGTATTTGGCGATTTCTTCGAAGAAGTCCATGTGGGCATTGAAAAAGTACGACAGCCGGGGCGCGAAATCGTCAATGTCAAGCCCGCGCTCTACCGACTTCTCGATGTAGGTGAAGCCGTCCGCCAGCGTGAAGGCGAGTTCCTGCGCCGCCGTCGCGCCCGCTTCGCGGATATGGTAGCCCGAAATCGAGATCGTATTCCACAGCGGCATGTGCTTGGTACCAAACTCTATCGTGTCGACCACCAGTTGCACCGACGGCTCGGGCGGATAGATCCACTCCTTCTGCGCGATATATTCTTTGAGGATATCGTTCTGCAGCGTGCCGGAAAGCTTGTCCATCGGCACGCCCTGCTTTTCCCCGACGACGATGTACATCGCCAGGATCACCGCCGCCGGCGCGTTGATCGTCATCGACGTCGAAATCTTCGACAGGTCGATCCCGTCAAAAATCTTCTCCATGTCGAGCAGCGTATCGACCGCGACACCGCACTTGCCGACCTCGCCGAGCGAGCGCTCATGGTCGGAATCGTATCCCATCAGCGTCGGCAGATCAAACGCCACCGACAGGCCGTGCTGGCCCTGGCTGAGCAGATAATGATAACGCTTGTTGGTCTGCTCCGGCGTGCCCATGCCGGAAAACTGGCGCATCGTCCACGGCCTGCCGCGGTACATCGACGCGTGAATGCCGCGCGTGTAGGGATATTCGCCGGGGTAATTGAGATCGCGGAAGAAATCCAGTCCGGCGACGTCCTGCGGCGTGTACAGCGCGTTCAGCGGCGCCGACGAGACCGTCACGTACTTCTTGGCGTGATTGGTGGCGCGATCAGCCTTGGCCTTCCACTCGCGATATGCCTTATTCAAGGCCTCGGCATACTGCTGATCGGTCATCATGCTGTCCTTTTTGACTTCAGCCATTGACAGGTCTCCCGCGAAAATAGTGTTCGTAAATCTGGTCCGCCGCGCTGTACGGATCGGTTTCGCCGGCGTTCAGGCGCGCGGCGATCTTCTCGAATTGCCCGTCGAGGTCGATCATCTGATCGAGGTCCTTGACGATGCGATCGCGGACGGTCGACAAGATCTCGGTCTTAAGCTGGCGCCGGCGCCGCCGCTCGAAATCGCCGTTCGCCGTGACATGCGCACGATGGCGCGCAATCGCCTCCGCCAACTTATCTACACCCTCGCCGCTGACCGCGTTTGTGCCGACCGCCGGAAATTCCACCGCGTCGGCCGCCAGGCGTTCGTGGATCATATTATTCAGATAGCTCAGCAATCGATCGCCACCGGGGCGGTCCATCTTGTTGACACAGAAGATATCTGCGATCTCCATCAGACCGGCTTTCATCGTCTGGATCATGTCGCCCGACTCCGGCACCAGGATCACCACCACTGTGTCGGCGGCTTCAATAATATCCAGCTCGATCTGGCCGATGCCGACCGTCTCGACAATAACCATGTCCATCCCAAAGGCATCGAGCACCGTGATGACATCGCGGGTCGCGGCCGCCATGCCGCCCGATTGGCCGCGCGAGGCCATGCTGCGGATGAAAATCTTTTCCTGCCCGGCCAGATGCTGCATGCGCACCCGATCACCCAGAAGCGCGCCGCCGGTAAACGGCGACGACGGATCGACCGCGATGATGCCGATGCTCAGCCCCTGTTTCGCCAGCCGTAGCGCCAGCGCATCCACCAACGTCGATTTCCCCGCTCCGGGCGGGCCGGTGATGCCGATCCGAAAAGCTCTGCGTTCCAGGCGAGATAACTGCGCCAGCAGGTGGCGGTAACCGTCGTGGCGGTTCTCGACGTGCGTGATGATCCGCGAGAGAGCGCGGCGGTCGCCGGCACGGAAGTCGTCGAGCAGCGCCATGCGGTTATTCCCAGCGGATGTCTTTGACGCGCAGTTGAATTTTGGTCACGCCGTTGTGAATATTCTTCTCGATCACGTAGGCCATGTCAAAATCGACTCCGTGCAGCGAGAGCTGTTCAGCGTACTCGCCGAAACCGAAGCCGATTACATCAAAGACCTTCTTCCCGCGGCGGACGCGCATGCGCAGGTGGTTGCGGCCGACAACTTGCGGCGCGCCGACCACTTCAAGGTTGCGCGTAATGAACACCGGCTTCATGTTTTCCGGCCCGAATGGCGCGAAGCGTTCGAGGTTGTCGACCAGATCGAAATCGATGTCGTCGAGATCGAGTTCGGCGTCAATGTGCAGCTTGCGCACCAGATCGTCGGGGTTGAGCTGCTCGGAGGCGACCTTCTTGAAGCGCTGCTGAAATTCCTTGATTTTGTCCGGCGCGATCGACATGCCCGCGGCATACTTGTGACCGCCGTATCGCAATAGCAGATCCTCGCAACTGCGCAGTGCATCGTGCAAGTGAAAACCGGGAATCGAACGTCCGGAACCCTTGCCCTCGTTGTTGTCAACCGCAATCAACACTGTCGGCAGATAATACTTCTCCACCAGCCGCGAAGCCACGATCCCGATCACGCCCTGATGCCAACCTTCGGAATGCAGCACGATTGCCTTGTCGTTCTCCAGGTCGATCGTCTTTTCGATCTGCGCCAGCGCCTCTTCCAGCGTGTTTTCATCGATCGACTTGCGCCGACGGTTTTCCACCTCGAGGAACTTGGCGATGCTGGAGGCGGTCTGGGTATCCTTGGTGGTCAGCAGCTTGATCGCCTTCTCGGCGCCGCCAAGGCGCCCGACGGCATTGATGCGCGGCGCGATGATAAAGACGATCTGGCTGGTCGTTATCTCTTTCCCCATCAGATCACACTCGAACACCAGCGACTTGAGTCCCGGCTTCGAAGAGCGCATGATCTGGTTGATGCCGAAGTAGGTCAGAATGCGGTTCTCGTTAACCAGCGGCACCACGTCAGCCGAGGTGCCGAGCGCGACCAAATCGAGGTGTTCAAACAACTCGCTCTGATCCTGCCCCAGCTTGCTGTAAATGCCCTGCGCAAACTTGTAGGCGACGCCGACACCGGCCAATTCCCGGCCGACCGAGTGTTCGCCGGCGACTTTCGGGTTGACCACCGCGGCAGCGTTGGGGATGCCGTCCCCAGGCTCATGGTGGTCGGTGATCACGCAGTCGATGAATTTTTCCTTGGCGTATTCAACTTCGCGCATCGCGGTGATGCCGGTATCAACCGAGATAATCAACGACGCGCCCTTGCGCTCGGCTTCGATGATCCCTTCTTCGGAAAGCCCGTAGCCCTCGACCAGACGGTTCGGCAGATAGTAATGCACGTTGGCGCCAAGCTTGTTGAGCACCAGGAACATCAGCGCCGAAGCAGTGATCCCGTCGACGTCATAATCGCCGTAGATCATGATCGTCTCGTTTTCCTGCAGCGCCTGTATGGTGCGATCGACGCCGGCCTCCATTCCGGGTATCTGGAACGGATCGACGAGATTCTCCATCAGCGGGTTGATGAATTTGATGATCCGGTCCGGATCGGTCATCCCGCGATTGACGAGGATTTTGACCACCAGCGGCGGCAAGTCGACGCGGCGCGCCAAATCATCAACCAATCGGAAGTCCGGATCGGGCGCCACGACCCAGCGCATTTTCACGCGGTTTTTCAAGAGCAAAAGATTCCTCGAACTTACAGGTTAAGATTCGAGAGCAGGCGATAAGCCGAGTTCTGTTGTCCCCGCCGAAACGGGGCGGCAGTCATTCCTCTGCGATCCCGTTTGCACGGGACCTCCAGCGACCTACCCGGGAGTACGATCGAGTCTGAGCCTCTCTCCTCCCCTATTTGGTCTTGCGTCGGATAGGGTTTGCCGGGCCACCGGATCGCTCCGGCGCCGGTGGTCTCTTACACCACCATTTCACCCTTACCCCGCGATTGCTCGCGTGGCGGTATCTTTCTGTTGCACTTTCCGTCGGATTGCTCCGCCCTCCAGTTAGGAGGTATCCTGCTCAGTGACGCTCGGACTTTCCTCGCCCCGCCCGAAGACGGGACGCGACTGCTGAGCCTGCTCTTGAATCTATGAACAGCAACTACTCACAAAACAAAAGGTTCCGACACCGCGAGTCTGGCCCCAAGGTCTAACCAAAAGTCCGGTAATTGGGCGCCTCCTTCATGATGGTAACATCATGCGGATGGCTCTCCCGCAAACCGGCCGTCGTGACCTTGACGAAGGTCGACTTGGTGCGTAAGTCTTCAATATTCTTCGCACCCGCCAGCCCCATACCTGACCGAATCCCGCCCACCAACTGGAATACGAGATCGGACAACTTTCCTTTGTAGGGGACTCGACCCTCGATTCCCTCTGGTACCAGCTTGGCCATGTCCGACTGGTCTTCCTGGAAGTAGCGATCCTTGGCGCCGTCTTTCATCGCGCCGATCGACCCCATGCCACGATACACTTTGAAGCTGCGTCCTTCAAGCAGAATCGTCTCGCCGGGAGACTCGTGAGTGCCCGCTAACAGCGAGCCGACCATGATCGAATGGGCGCCGGCAGCGATCGCCTTGACGATGTCGCCGGAATAGCGAATCCCGCCATCGGCAATCACCGGGACATTCTGCTTCGCCGCCGCTTCCACTGCCTCCATGATCGCCGTGATCTGCGGCACACCGCCGCCGCTGATGACTCGCGTCGTGCAAATCGCTCCCGGCCCGATACCGACCTTGACCGCATCCGCGCCGGCATCGATCAACGCCTGCGCCCCATCGCGGGTGGCGACGTTTCCGGCGATCAACTCCACCTGCGGATAGAGCTTCTTGAGCATATGCGCCGTCTCGATCACCTTGGCGCTGTGGCCGTGCGAACTGTCCAAACAGAGAATATCAACGCCGGCCTCGATCACCGCCGCCGCCCGCGGAACGATATCACTGCCGACACCGAGAGCGGCGCCGACGCGCAACCGGCCGCTGGCGTCCTTGCAGGCATTCGGGTATTGCAGCTTCTTCATGATGTCCTTGAAGGTGATCATCCCCTTCAAGTTCATATTTTCATCAACGATCGGCAGCTTTTCGATCCGGTGCTCATGCAGGATTTCCTTCGCCTGCTCCGGCGTCGTGCCCTCCGGCACCGTGATCAGATTGTTCTTCGTCATCACGGCGCTGACCATCGTGTCCAGCGACGGATGGAAACGCAGGTCACGATTGGTCAGGATCCCGACCAGCCGTCCTCCCTGAACTACCGGGATACCGGAGATCGAATAACGCTCCATCAAGGTGATCGCATCTGCTACCGTCTGATTCGGACCGACGGTGATCGGATTGACGATCATCCCCGCTTCCGAGCGCTTGACTTTATCGATCTCTTCCGCCTGGCGGGCAATCGAAAGATTCTTATGGATGATGCCGATCCCGCCTTCGCGCGCCAGCGAAATCGCCAGCTCCGACTCGGTCACGGTGTCCATCGCTGCCGACACCAGCGGGATATTCAAGCGGATGCTGCGTGACAACCGGGTCGAGACACTCACCTCGCGCGGGTGGATCTCCGCGTAGCCGGGGACGACAAGGACGTCATCGAAGGTCAGGCCGGTCGTTTCGAGAATTCTGCCCATCGGTCTAATCGTCACCTTCCCAAATCAGGATCCGGCCGCAAGAAGCGCAGGTCTGGATCGAATCGCCCTTCTTGATCAACTGGATCTTCTGCGGCGGCTGTGATTTGTAGCACTCGCCGCAGGCGCCGCGCCGGAGCCGGACAACAACATCGCCGCCCTTGCCCTTGCGGACGCGTTCGTAGATCGCCATCACCGTCTTGGGGACCTTGTTCTTGAGATGGTCGCGCTGGGCTTCTTTCTCGTCCACCTTGCCCTGCACGGAATCCATCTGGATCTGCAGCTCCTGCAGGCGGACGGAATTGTCGCGTTTGATGCTCACGCAGCGCTCTTCGAGGGCGGCGACCTGGTTCTTCAAGTCCTCGATCTCGGTCATGAGCGCGAGTGACTTTTCCTCGTCGGCACCGATCTGCGCCTTGGCGCCGTCAATCTGGACCACCAGCGCGTCATATTCCTTGTTCGTCTTGATCGTGAGCATCTGCTCCTGGTACTTCTCGACGTGCTCTTTGTTCTCGCCGATGCGCAATTCGACGTCTTTGAGTTCGATCTGGGCGGCGACGAGACGGTCCTTCTTGGCCTTCAACTCGACACCAACCTGCTCGATCTCAGTCTCCAATTGGCGCATCATGTCGGGCAGAAACTCGCGGGAGCGCTCGAGTTCGCCGATCCAGTAATCAACCTCCTGGAGTTCTTTGAGTAATCTAAGATCTTCAAGCATTTCTATCTGGCCCTCCGGGGCGGGCAAGAGTCCGACTGGTAAAAGAAAACGCACTGAGTGGTCAGTGCGTTCTCGTAGTGCATTCGTCTTCGCGTAATGAAATTCAACTTGTCTTTGTGCTGACCCGCAATCCTCACGGGATAACTTCTCCTGACAAATGGTGGGCAATACTGGACTTGAACCAGTGACCTTTCGGATGTGAACCGAACGCTCTAACCAACTGAGCTAATTGCCCGCGCTGAAATCAGATGGGCCCACCAGGGCTCGAACCTGGGACCCACTGATTATGAGTCAGTTGCTCTGACCGACTGAGCTATGGGCCCTCAGTGCGTTAGCTAAGGATTATACGGCCGCTGGATTGTGATGTCAAGGCAAATTCCCGCGCGTTTCTTAAGCCTGCACCCGGCGTGCGAGAAACTTGGCGCTCGTCATGAAAAACTTGTTTAACCTGAACAAACAATCTTATATACTTCAGCGTCAATCTTTCAGAATCGCACAGTTTCATAGCCTCCGAGCAACCAGTCCGGGTTCCAACAGCCGGCCTGTGAAGGCTATCAATTGACGATTCGACCGGCGCCCCGTCCGGTTTACTTTCTGCGCCGGAATCGCGACAGACACAGGTACCACCCTCTCCATAGGAGCAGCTATGTCGAACCAGACAGGCTCAGGTCGCGCCAATGTAGTTGGGAAGAAATTGTGGGTTGCCTACCGCCTGCAGTCCCTGACTACCGATCGGTTCATCAAAATTACCAACAAAATCTTACAGGGAGAACATGGGCTGGTGAAGCTGCCGGTAACGCAGCCGAACGTGCCGCTGGCCACCGACGAATAATGCCATTGACTGACTGAACTGTAAGAATCCGCGTTAACGGCCGAACGAGATGCCGAGCGCTTCTGCTGTGCGCACGCCGTCTCCGTCCGGGTCGACGGACTTGAAGCCGCCGATGGCGTCTGCAATCGGGATGCTCTGGATTTCCCCGCCGCGATAGCACACCATGTGGCCGAATTTCTCGGCCTTGACCAGATCCGCCGCCGCGCGTCCGAAGCGCGTACTCAAATATCGATCAAACGAACAGGGTTGACCGCCGCGTTGCAAGTGCCCCAAAACTGTCGCTCGGGTCTCCATGCCGGTACCCGCCTCGATATCCTTTGCTACCTTGAATCCGACCCCGCCCAGCTTCTCGTGAATCGTCCCCTTCATTTCGGGATTCAGCAGGATCACGTCCCCGCCGGCCGGCTTGGCGCCTTCCGCCACGACGACAATCGAGAAGTTGCTCCCGCGGCTGCGCCGGCGATGAATCTTGTCGCACACCTTCTCCATGTCGTATGGAATCTCCGGAATCAGGATCACATCCGCACCGCCGGCCACCCCCGATTCAAGCGCAATCCACCCCACGTTGCGCCCCATGACCTCCAGCACCATCACCCGATGATGACTGGCCGCCGTGGTATGCAGCTTGTCGATCGCCTCGGTCGCGGTCACCACCGCCGTGGCAAATCCGAATGTCACCTCCGTCGCCTGCAGGTCGTTGTCGATCGTCTTGGGCACCCCGATCACCTTGATGCCGTACTTGTCCATGAACATCTTCGAGACATGCATCGTGCCGTCGCCGCCGATGACAATCAGAGCATCTAGGCCGAGACCGCGGATAGTTTCATAGACGCGTTCGGAGCGGTCGACGATCTTGCGCTCGCCGCCCTCCTTGACCGGCCACTCGAATGGATTGCCGCGGTTGGAGGAGCCGAGGATCGTCCCGCCCTGCGGCAGGATCCCGCGCACCGACTGCGGCGTCAGGTTGATATAGCGCTCGTCCATGAGGCCCTCGAAGCCGTCAAGGAAACCGACGCAGATCCAGCCGTATTCGTAGCTCGCCGTCAGGACGACCGCGCGGATAACGGCGTTGAGGCCGGGACAGTCGCCGCCGCCGGTGAGGATGCCGATAGTCTTGATGTTTTCGCTCATGGCTTTCTGTTCGCTTTGCGGTATTCGTACACCTTGTCGATAATCTGTAGTATCTCTTCGGCAGTCATATCGTAATCTTTGCCGATTTCCGTCATGATCTGGTTCTTTGCGAGTTTGAGCTCGTAATTGGTGAGATTCGGATCCATCGCCCAGCGGGCCTTGGCGTAGCGAACGTAGATCACGTTTTCCAGCTCGCTCGGCGGAGTCCGGGCAACCGCCACTTTCTCTACTGTCGTCTCCGCCGGCGCGCTCTCAGTAGTGACCTTCGCGGTGTCCTTCGGTCTGGCCGCAGGCTTCGCCGGCTCCGGCAGCGGCTCGACTCTGACCGTGTCGGCCGCAATGTTGGTGCGAATCCGCTGTTCAAGACTGTCCAGTCGTGCCAGCATGCGCTCCTGTTGTTCGCTGAGCTGCTCGCCGACTTCCTTCTTGAGTTCTTCCAAATCACCCTTGGTCGCGCCCTGGGTCGTAACCTTCTTGGTGTCGTCTTCCAGCTTGGTCAGGTAACTTTGGGTAAAGCTCAGTGCCAGCAGCAACACAACCAAAATGGCGCCGAACAGGATATAGGGCTTTTTCATGAGATGACCATTCCTCCACCCGAAAGGTGGAGCAGCCCGACGACGGTGTCAACAAAAAGAAGGGGGCACGTTTTCACGTGCCCCGCATGCATCTCCTGCTACCAGCGGTCTTGCCCTACTTCCCCGGCCCCACCATCTTCTCCGGCCGCACCCACTGGTCAAACTGCTCCGCCGTCAGCAGACCCAACTCGATCGCCGTCTCCTTGAGGTTCTTCCCCTCCTTGTGCGCCTTCTTGGCGATTTTCGCCGCGTTGTCGTACCCGATATGCGGATTCAGCGCCGTCACCAGCATCAGCGACCGCTCCATCAGCGTCCGGATATTCTCAGTGTTCGCCGTGATCCCGACCGCGCAATGCTCGTCAAACGACTCGCAGGCATCCGCCAGCAGCCGGATCGACTGCAACAGGTTGAAGATGATCACCGGCTTGAACACGTTCAATTCGAAGTTGCCGCTCGCGCCGCCGATATTCACCGCCACATCGTTACCCAGCACCTGCGCGCACACCATCGTCATCGCCTCCGACTGCGTCGGGTTCACTTTGCCCGGCATGATCGACGAGCCCGGCTCGTTCTCCGGAATCGAAATCTCGCCCAAACCCGAACGCGGCCCGGAGGCCAGCCAGCGAACGTCGTTGGCGATCTTCATCAGCGAACACGCCAGCGTCTTCATCGCGCCCGAACACTCGACGCAGGCGTCGTGCGTCGCCAGCGCCTCAAACTTGTTCGGCGCCGTGACAAACGGCAGCTTGGTGAGATCGGCGATCGTCTTGGCCGACCGCACCGCAAACTCCGGATGCGTATTCAGCCCGGTGCCGACGGCCGTGCCGCCCAGTGCCAGCTCGTACATCCGCGGCAAACAGGCATTGATCCGCGCCAAACCGTTGGTCAGTGCCTGCGCGTAGCCGGAAAACTCCTGCCCCAGCGTCAGCGGCACCGCGTCCATCAGGTGCGTGCGCCCGATCTTGATGATCCCGTCGAACTCCTTCGACTTCTTCGCCAGCGTGTCGCGCAGCCGCGTGACCATCGGAATCAGGCGGCGGTGGATTTCCTCCACGGCGGCGATGTGCATCGCGGTCGGGAAGGTGTCATTCGAGGACTGCGCCTTGTTGACGTCGTCGTTCGGATGAATCGGCTTCTTGGAACCAATCACACCGCCCGCCATTTCGATCGCGCGATTCGAGATTACCTCGTTGGCGTTCATGTTCGTCTGCGTGCCGGAACCGGTTTGCCAGACCACCAGCGGGAAATGCTCATCCAGCTTGCCGGAGATGACCTCATCGGCCGCCTTGATGATCAGATCCGCCTTCTCCGCCGGCAGCGTGCCCAGTTCCTTGTTGACCATCGCCGCGGCTTTCTTCAAAATCCCCATGGCGCGGATCAACTCGCGCGGAAAACGATCCCCACCGATCTTGAAATTCATCAGCGAGCGCGCCGTTTGTGCCCCATAGTATTTGTCCGTCGGAACCTGGATTTCCCCCATCGTGTCGGTTTCTATGCGATAGTTCATCGATCCTCCCGCTAAATAAAGACTTTCTTGGAGAGATTATAATCAGGAGGCAGTAACGGCGAAAGTGATTTCGCTTCGTCGGCTGTTCTGCCGGCGTGTGGTACGACGCTCCCGTAGGATAGACATTCTTGTCTGTCGAGGATATGGCGGAGGCTGTCAAAACCGGGATGTCAGACAGGAAGAGGCTGTCCCATAAGTCTGTTTTGGCTTAGTTGCAGCAGTTCTTGATTTCGCGCGTTTTTTCTGAAGTCACTATTGCTTGCAGCATTCCAGCGCGAAATCGTGAACTGCCGCAGCTTGAATTCTGAGCAATTGCAGTTGATGAGAAAGACCCTTCTCCCCTCTCCCCCTGGGAGAGGGGCCAGGGGTGAGGGTCCACGCCTCTTTCCGATCACCGCCGGTCAGAGACAAGCCCCGTCCCTGCGGTCTGCCTCATACCTCCTCCCTCTCTCCCAGCGAGAGAGCTCGGGGGTGAGGGCACCGATTCTTGTTCGTGTTTGCCCCGCGAGAAGAACGCTCCCCTACTCCCACTCAATCGTCGCCGGCGGCTTCGACGAGATATCGTACACCACCCGGTTGACCCCCTTGACATTATTGATGATCAAATTCGAAGCCTCACCCAGCACCTCGTGCGGAATCTTCGCCCAATCGGCCGTCATGCCGTCCAGCGAGGTCACCGCCCTCAGCGCCACCGTGTACTCGTACGTTCGCTCATCCCCCATCACGCCGACCGACTTGACCGGCAACAGCACCGAAAACGCTTGCCAGATCTCATCGTAGAGATTGCGCTTGCGCAGCAGGTCGATGAAAATCTTGTCGACCTTGCGCAAGATCGTCAGCCGCTCTTCGGTGATTTCCCCCAGCACCCGCACCGCCAACCCCGGTCCCGGGAAGGGATGCCGCCACAACAGGTGATGCGCCAACCCCAGCTTCTCGCCGATTTCGCGCACTTCGTCTTTGAATAACTCGCGCAGCGGCTCGACCAGCTTCAGATGCATCCGCTCCGGCAGGCCGCCGACGTTGTGATGCGACTTGATCGTCACCGACGGCCCCTTAAACGACACCGACTCGATCACATCAGGATACAGCGTCCCCTGCGCCAGGTACTTCACATCGCCGTAGCGCCGCGCTTCCGCCTCGAACACCTCGATAAACAACCGGCCGATGATCTTCCGTTTCTGCTCCGGATCGGTGACACCCGCCAGTTCCTGCAAAAAGCGTGGACCCGCATCGACGCGCTGGATATGCAGGTTCAGGTGCTCCAGCGCATCAAGCACATCGTTTTCTTCATTCTGCCGCAACAGGCCGTTGTCGACGAAGATGCCGATCAGGTTGTCGCCGATAGCGCGCGCCAGCAGCAACCCGCAGACCGCCGAGTCGACGCCGCCGCTGATGCCGAGAATCACCTTGCCGTCGCCAACCTGCCGGCGAATGTCGCCCACGGTGCGGTCAATAAACGACTGCATCGTCCAATCACCCTTGGCGCGGCACACCTCAAACACGAAATTGTGCAGGATATGCTTCCCCTGTACCGTGTGCACCACCTCGGGATGAAACTGCACGCAGTAGGTCTTGGCACCGTCATTTTCCATCGCCGCGATTGCGACGTCGTCGGTCGAGGCTACGATGTTGAATCCCTTCGGCGGTGTGACGATCGTGTCGCCGTGGCTCATCCAGACGGTCGATTTCTCCACGCTGCCTCTGAACAACGCCGAATTGAGATCGGCCTTGACCGTGGCGCGACCATATTCGCGCGACTCGCTCTTGCGCAAGT
>JADYYF010000069.1 GCA_020853795.1 Candidatus Zixiibacteriota bacterium | reverse complement strand
GCGGTTGCGTCCAGAACGCGGTCAACGACTGGTTAAGCTGCGCCGCCAACCATGGGACATTGCCCTGCCGCCAATCACCGCTGTGACCGGTGATCGAGTAGGTGAAGCGGTGATGGCCGAGATCCTGCGTGCTTTCATCACCAACCCAGGCCCATGACTCGAACACGCCTGGTGTATGGATCAACGTCAGACGCAAGGTGGAATCGGAGGGATGATCCCAGCCGTACTTGCAGTCGTTCATGATCGCCACGCCGTAATCGCCGGTGCGTGCGGTCAGATCAGCCCATTGGTGCGCCGGCACTTCATACTTCTGCGGTGTATTGACACCCCGCGTGATGGTGCCGAGGCCGAGATCGTAGGTCGCGCTGTCGTTGGGCGTGGTTAGCTGGAAAGCGGCCTTCAACAGCGTCTCGCGTTCGTACCAGTCAACTTCATTGACGAAGTCAATGCGTTCACCGGCGGCGCCGTCGGCGAGACGGATGATCGTCTTGAAGATAGAATTATTGTGCGTGCGCGTAATCTCGAGCGCTACGCGCACCGGTCCGTGTTCGAGCACGCGGAATTGCGGCTGCCCGCCGACATACGCCTGCGGCGGCTGGATGACATCTTCGTATTGGATTTCCCACGCCGGCCACTGGCGCGGCTTGTCGTGCAGCAACTCCCAGCGAATCGGCGCGGCCAGCAATTCGCGGTTGTTGACTTTGTCGAAAATCGAGGCCACGTCGCCGGCATCGTTGACCTGCACGCGGTAGCGCCAGTTTTCGAGGCTGCGCGGGGAGACTTTGAGATTGCCCATCGGCACCACCATCGCCTTGCTGGGACGCACGTCGTAAGCCGCAAATCCCGCCGACGGCACTGCAGCTGCCAGCAGCAAACGCTGCTGCCCGCCCGCAGGTTCGCCGACCACTTGCGACAATACCTCTTTCTTGTCCGGCCCGAGCACCTTTACCACGAGCGGCAAGGGTTGGGTCGAATCGACGGCGATTTCGACGACATCCGGCCGGTCGAGCGCGAGCGGGTTGTAGAGCACGAGCGCACGGCCGTCGGCACGGGTATCCAGTTGCGCCGCCAATGCCGTGACTGCAGAATTCAGGTAGCTGCTGGAGCGGTTCAGGCACAGCAGTTCATCGGCCCAGGAGTATTCGTAGGCTTCGGGAATACTGGTGCCGGTGAGATCGTCATGGAACTGGTGCCAGAGGAAACGCGTCCAGTTGTCGCGCAGGGCTTCGGTGGGATACTCAAGACCGCCGAAGAGATGCGCCGCTACCGACGCGCGCTCAGCGGCATCCGCCAGCAGTTCATTCCGGCGGTTCCAGCGTTTCATGGCCGCCTGCGAGGTGTAACAGCCCACGCCGTGGCGCGTCATCAGCAGCTCGCCGTTGTAGCGCTTGAGCTGCGCTTTCGGCGCGGCAGCCACAAGTTCAACGAGATTGTCCGCGCCGATGCTCTTGACCGCGATCGGGCCGTCGCCGTGAATCGACTTGCGCAGCCAATCGACCGACAGCGAATCGGGCGCGCCGCCGGTGTCGCCGGTGCCGAAGTAGCGGTAGGCCGCATACAGCCCGGTGCTGTCGCCTTGCTCCTTGATGCGCCGGGCCCAGAGCGTGTCGTGGCTGAGGTCACTGCGAATCTTGCCGACGTATTCCTCCGGCCGCAGCGCCGCCAAAATCGAGGAGCCATCCACGCCCTCCCACAGGCCGATGTCGAACGGCACGCCGACCGAACTGCCCCACGACAGTTTTTGCGTCGAGAAACTCTTCAAGCCGCAATGTGCTGCGATCGACGGCAGGGCGTAACCGAACCCGAAGCAGTCGGGTAGGAAGATGTCGCGGCTCGATTTGCCGAACTCGCGGCGATGAAATCCGTTGCCGTAGAGCGAGTGCCGCACCAGCGCTTCGAACGACGGCATATTGACGTCCACCGCGTCAACCCAACTGCCGCAGACGCGCCAGCGCCCTTCCTTGATGTAGGCTTTGAGCCGCTCGTAGTCCTCGGGGTAGTACTCCTTCATCAACTGATAGCGAAACGCGCCTTCGAAGCTGAAGACGTATTCATGGTAGAGGTCGAACAGCTTGAAGTTCTCGCGCATGGTCGCCGGAATGAACTCCTCGATCGTGTTTCTGATCGTCCAGCGCCACTGCGTGTCCAGATGCGCCGTGCCGACGACTCCGAGCGTGCCGATCACCGGTGCGTCGGAATCACCCGCCGACTGCGCCTGCATACCGGCTGTTGCCAGCGTCAGCATCAACAGCGTTAGCCAAAATTTCTGCATTGGATAAATCCCTCGTATCTGAAAAAATCACTCACTCTTCCGACTCTGGGTCTCGGCGCGAATCTGCCGGCGCTGCAAGCCGCGTTGTTTCAAGCGGTCAAATAACACTGCCGCCAAAATCACCAGACCGAGAACGACTTTCTGGGTATAGGTTTCGACGTTCGTCAGATTCATGCCGTTCTGGATCACGCCGATGATGAACGCCCCGACCAAAGTCCCCAGCATCCGTCCTTCACCGCCGCTGAGGCTGGTTCCGCCGACGACGACCGCGGCGATGACATACAGCTCATACGTCAGTCCGTAGGTTGGTGCGCCGCTCTTGAGTTGTGAGGACATCAACACGCCGCCGAATCCGGCCAGCATGCCGCAGACCGTGTAAACCAGCAGCAGCACGCCGTTGACGCGGACACCGGCCAGTCGCGCGGCCTCGGCATTGCCGCCGACGGCGTAGATGTAGCGGCCGATGGTTGTGCGAGTCATCAGTACTTCGGCGATGACGTAGAGAACAAACATCAGGATTACGGCGACCGGGATCGCAAACACCGGGTCAATCCCGCGGCCGAGCCAGATGTAGTTTTCCGGAATTTGATAGATCGGTTTGCCTTGCGAGATGATGTAGGCGATGCCGGAGGCGACCTGCATCATGGCCAGCGTCGCGATGAAGGGCGGAATCTTGAAGCCGGTGATCATCAGCCCCGAAAACGCCCCGGTCGCGCCGCAAAGCACGATCGCGACGGTCGCAGCGGCGAGCATGGCCGGCGTCGACGCCGCGGTGCCGCCCCACTGTCCGATCAGCCCGGCCGTAATCACCGCCGACAGCGCTACCAGACTGCCGACCGACAGATCGATGCCGGCCGTGATGATCACCATCGTCATGCCGATCGCGATGATCGCGATGACCGTGATTTGATTGGCGACATTGCGCAGATTGTCCGCCAGCAGGAACGTCGGCCAGCGCCGCGGCGGCGGATTGATGATTTCCGCTCCCGCCAGCGCGGGGAATTGCGCCTTGACCGTCGTCACAACCGGCGCAAAGGCGTCGGTTGTCGCGATGATCCGATAAGTTGCCAGCGAATCGCCGATCGCTGCCAGTGCCGCCTTGATCGCAGCCGGATCTCCCATCACGACACGGTGCGGCCGGCTGCCGAGCGTTTGGCTGGCGGCGACGGCGAAGTCGGCTTCATCGCTGCTGCCGGCGGCAATCACGAGCACCGGCGATGTCGCCTCCCGCTGGAGCCGCTCGGCCAGCGCTTCGCCCGCCGGCGTGCCGGTAAGATGCTGGTCTTGCAAGGTCAGGATCGAGAACAGCACACACAACAACAGCAGCACGAGCAGCATGCCGTAATCGGTAAGCAACGTCGCCAGCCGCGGTGTCAGTTTATTCCAGTGATTGCTCATTGATCTTTCGCTATACCGACAGCACCATAACATCTTCCTGCGTGGCTCGGGTGACATCGCTGATCTCGCCCGCCAGCCGTCCGCGCCGCATCACCAGGATGCGATCGCTGATTGCAAGAATCTCCGGCAATTCGGAGGAAATTACAATCACGACTTTTCCCTGTGCCGCCAGTTGCCGGATCACGAGATACATTTCGTACTTGGCACCGACGTCGATCCCGCGCGTCGGTTCGTCGAAAATAATTACCTGCGCGTCGCGTTCCAGCCAGCGCGCCACCAGCAGTTTCTGCTGATTCCCGCCCGAGAGAAAAGCCGCCCGCTGTTCGGGGCTGCTGACGCGAATGCTCAACAACTGCCGGTGATGCTCGAAACGACTGCGCTCATGGCGGCGATTAATGAAGCTCAGCTTCGACCAACGGGCCAGGTTCGACAAGGCGAAATTGTCATTGGCGGAGGCGACGAGAATCAACCCCTCGGACTTGCGGTCTTCGGTGAGCAGTGAAATGCCGTGGGCGATTGCGTCGCGCGGTGCGGCGATGTCGAGCCGGCGTCCGTCGAGCCGGATCTCACCACCGCTCTTGCGGTCGGCGCCGAAGATCAGCCGTGCGACTTCGGTGCGGCCGGAGCCCATCAGTCCGGCAATGCCGAGCACTTCGCCGCCGCGCGCGGCAAAGGTGACATCATGCACCGCTGCGCCGGTGAGGTTGCTGACCTCGAGGCGTACCTTGCCGCCAGTTGGCGCAACCTTGGGAAATTCTTCGTCGAGTGGCCGTCCCACCATGTATTCGATCAATCGGCGGCGCGAGAGCTCGCTCGCCGGTGCCGTCACGACCGTCTCGCCGTCGCGCAGGACGGTGATGCGATCGGCGATCGCGAAGACTTCATCCAGGCGGTGGCTGATGAAGATGATGCCGATCTGGCGGCTGACCAATTCACGCAGGATCACAAACAACCGCTCGACTTCGCGCGGGGTGAGCGCCGCCGTCGGTTCATCCATGACGATGATGCGCGCCTCGACCAGCAAGGCGCGGGCGATCTCGAGCAGTTGCTGCTGGGCGACGGTCAGGCGATCGACGCGGGTGTCCGCATCGAAGTCCACGCCGAGGCGCTTGAAAACTTCGCGCGCGCGCTGACGCTCCTGCTTGCGGTCAACCAGGCCGCGACGGGTTGGCTCGCGGCCAAGGAAGAGATTGGCGGCGACGGTCATGGCCGGGATCAGCGCCAGTTCCTGATGGATCGCGGCGATACCGGCCTGGCGTGCCTGCTGCGGAGAGGAAAACTCGATTGGCCTGCCATCCAGCAGCACTTCCCCGGCATCAGCATGGTGGACGCCGGTCAGAATCTTGATGAGGGTGCTTTTGCCGGCGCCGTTTTCGCCAACTAAGGCGTGGACTTCTCCCGGCCGCAGGTCAAACGCAACCTGCTTGAGCGCCTGCACGCCGGGAAAGGCCTTGCGCACGCCGCTGACGCGCAGCAGAAACTCGCGTGCCGACGGAACAGGGATCTTGTTTTCGTCAGGAGGCATCGGCCTTCGTGAACAACGCGCACGGAATCAAGATGGTCGGCTCGACCGTCGCGCCCGAAATGTACGCTTTGACAGCCTCAATGGTCCGGCGGCCGATTTCGAGCGGTTGTTGAATTACATCCGCATGAATCTTCCCTGCTGCAATCGCGGTGCGCGCTTCCGGCACCGCGTCGAACCCGACGATTATCACTTGTCCGAGCTTGCCGTCTTTCTCCACCGCCGCCAGCGCGCCGAGAGCGGAGTCGTCGTTGATGCCGAAAATCCCTGCCAGTTTCGGGTGCGCCTGCAGGATGTCTTCAGCGGTGCGGAAGGCCTGGTCCTTGACGCCATGCCCCGAGAGCTTCGCCACCAGCTTGATGTCCGGCGCCGTGGCCAGTTCTTCTTCGAATCCCTTCACCCGCTGAATCACCGATTCGACCTCAGGGTGGTCGATGATCGCGACTTCGCCGGCACCATTCAGCGCTTTGATCAGCGCCTGTGCTGCCAGCCGTCCGCCCGCCAAATTGTCCGAGGCGACGTGGGTGACAATTTTGACGCCTTCGGCCAGACAAGCGATATCCGCCGTGAAGACCGGGATGCCGGCGTCATTGGCGGCCTTGACCGAGGTGCCGATCGACTTCGAGTCACAAGGCGACAGGACAATCGCATTGACCATGCGCACGATGTAGTCCTGCATCTGGTCCTTCTGCTTGGCGACGTCGAATTCAGCGGCCGTCACCAGCAGCTCAAATCCGGCGGAATCGGCAGCCGCGCGCAAGCCGGCCTCGAGGTCTTGATAAAACGGGTGCGTCCGTGTCAACAGGCTCACGCCGATGGTGAGTTTGTTCGCGGTAGTCGGTGTTTCGTCCTTCCTGGCGCAGCCCGACGCCAGCAGCAGCGCCGTCAGCAGCGCCATCCATGCAAATGCTCTGCTCATCTTGTCTTCCCATCTATCCGAGAGTCGTCAGTTTTTTCGCGTCGATCTTCCGCACGCAGATTCAGAATACGACATCGGACGAGATGGTGCAACGTCGTTCAAAAGGCATATTTTAGCCGCTATCCGAAGCGGCTGATCTTCAGCGCGGAACCCGCCGATAGATAGATTGTATACTCGAAGTTAGTTGACCGAAATTCGCCTGAATTGTCGGGCGGAATTGCGAAAGAAGAAACTCACTTACAAGGACAATCGCTTGCTTCAACGCAACACCTTTGCGCTGGCGACACTGGTGGCGATCGCGACCGCGACCCTGCCGCTGTCAGCCGGCGAACCGCAGCGCTCGTTACAGCCGATCAAGGCGGCCTTATCCGATTCAGCCGTCGTCGCCGGCAAGGTCGTATATGTCGACTTCTGGGCCTCCTGGTGCGCGCCCTGCCGCCAGTCGTTTCCGTGGATGAAACGGTTGCAAGAGCGCTACCAGGATCAAGGACTGCGCATCGTTGCCGTCAGCGTCGACAAGGAGATTCCCGCCGCCCGACAATTCCTCAAGGAGACCGGCGCCGAGTTTACGGTGATCTACGATTCGACCGGAGCGCTGGCCAAGACGTTTGACCTGAAAGCGATGCCGACCTCCTTCGTCTTCGGCCGCGACGGCCGTTATGACAGCCAGCATCGCGGCTTTGTGCCGAAAGATACAACTGCAATTGAAACGACACTCAAGAACCTGCTCGCTCAGAAAGCACCAAAATGAAAAAAATCAAGCTCATCGCCATCGGTCTCGTAAGCGTCGTCGCCGGGGCAATTCTCAGCGGCTGTGCACATATGGGCGCCGAGGTGTGGGAACGCGACATTCTCGCCAAACCGGCGATGCAATTGGATTCCGGCGCACTCGACCGCGCTCTTGACGATCACATCTACTTCTCCAAAGAAGCCTCCAGCGGCGGACGCGGCTTTGGCGGCGGCGGGTGCGGATGCAACTGACGCCTTCCCGCTCGATTCGTACCGCGTTGACGGCTGTGACGGCGGCGCTGCTGGGAACCTCGGTAGCTTCCGCCGCCGATCAGGACAAGGTCGAATCGGAGATGCTGTACTACAAGGAATCGAATCGAGTCAGCGCCTTCGAGGGCATTGTCAGTGTCAGCAAGCAGCTCAAGCACGAAACGACACTTGCTGTCAAGTTGACCTACGACGCCTTGACCGGTTCCTCCCCGAATGGCGCGACACCATCATCCCGCATCCAGACTTTCACGCGTCCTTCCGGAAGCGGCCAGTACACAGTGGCGCCCGGGAAGACGCCGCTGGACGACACCTTTCACGACACTCGCTTTGCTGCGGATCTCAGCCTGAGCCGTCCGCTCGGACGGACGACCACCGCCGCCATCGCCGGCCGCTTTTCCAACGAGTACGACTATGTTTCCTACGGCGCCAGCGGCAGCCTGACGCAAGACCTTAATCGCCGCAACACGACGCTCGGGCTCTCGTGGTCGTTCGCGCGCGATCGCATTCGTCCCGAAGGGAGCATTCCGATCCCGCTGGCGGAGATGGCGGATCCCGGCGCGCCGCAACCGCGGCGCAGCGGTTCCGACGACAAGAATGTCGTCGACATCATCGGCAACGTCACGCAGGTGATTGATCGCCAGACCATCGCTCGCGTCAACTATTCGTTCAGTCGCGCGACCGGCTATCTGACCGACCCGTTCAAGATTCTGAGCATCGTCCAGAGTCAGTCGGAATCGGAACCGGGCGAACCGGTTACCTACCGCTTCGAGTCGCGGCCCGACGCGCGCAACAAGCAAGCTCTCTACGGCCAACTGCGACGTTACTTCGGCGGGAGTACCGTCGATTTGGCCTATCGCTACTTCTGGGACAACTGGGGAATCAATTCCCACACGATTGAGTTGTTCTATCGTCAGCAGCTTCGCGGCGGCAGCGCTCTCCAACCGCATCTGCGCTGGTATCATCAGTCGTCCGCCGATTTTTATGATGCGTTCCTGGTGAACGGGCAGCCGCTGCCACAACATGCCTCGGCCGACTACCGGCTTGCGCGTTTCAGCGCCCTAACTGCGGGGCTGCAATATTCACTCCCGGTTGGCGGGACGACTCAACTCAGCCTCGGCGCTGAGTACTACACCCAGCGCGGGGATACTTCTCCGCCCGAGGCGTACGGCTCATTGCGCAATTACGAGCTGTTCCCCAATATGAGTGCTTTCATGTTTCGCGTAGGGTTGGAGCGTGGTTTCTAAGCTCCAGACAGAACTCGAGCTGATCCGCTGTGACGGCTACTGGAAGTCCGTCTTCATGGCGATGGCCAGCCCGTGCGAGGTCTTGCTGCAGGTTGACTCCGAGGACGAGGCCGGGCAGTTGGCATCGCTGGCGTTACAGGAAGCCCGCCGCATCGAGCGGAAATTCAGCCGCTATCGCGGAGACAACATCGTGCGCGCCATCAACAGCAGCAACGGCCGTCCGATCGCAATCGATGAAGAGACCGGGCGAATGCTGCAATATGCTGCGCAGTGCTACGACCTGAGCGGCGGCCGATTCGACGTCACCTCCGGCATCCTGCGCCGTGCCTGGCGCTTCGACGGCGGTGAGTTTGCTCCCGATCAGCGGCAAATCGAAGTGCTGCTGGAATCTGTCGGGTGGGTCAAGGTGGAGTTGAAACCGGACTCGATCCGGCTGCGCCCCGGGATGGAGATCGATCTTGGCGGAATCGGCAAAGAATATGCCGCCGACAGAGTTGCCGACCAGCTCTTCCAGGAATGTCAGGCGTCGTTGATGGTCAATTTCGGCGGCGACATCCGCGCGATCGCTGCCGACACGGCCAGCCCGCCCTGGATAATCGGCATCGAAGATCCTCACCACGACGGTGGTGTAGTCGGCTCGCTCGAAGTTGCGAATGGCGCCACCGCCACCAGCGGCGATGCCCGTCGCTTCTGTCTGGTCGATGGCCGGCGGCTCGGCCATATCCTTAATCCGCACACCGGCTGGCCCGTAGCGAACGCGCCCCGGAGTGTGACGGTGATTGCCGATTACTGCACCGAAGCCGGATTCCTCGCGACGTTGGCAATCCTCAACGGCGCCGACGCCGAATCATTTCTTACGGCGCAAGGCGTTGTTTTTCACTGCGTTCGCTGACCGCCGCCGCGTCGTCTTCCCCAAAATCAAAGCCTCCTTGCGTGCCCGCGACAAGCGCTTGATCTGGCGCTCGCGGATAAAGGCCTCCCGCAGCGTCGCTGCGGACTCCTGGTAGACCAACGTCACCGGGCCGCGTCCGCGGGTATACTTGGCACCGGTACCCTTGTTGTGTGCCTCCAGCCGTTTCTCCAAGCCGGTTGACTGGCCGGTGTAGTATGTGCCGTCGTTGCAGCGCAGTATGTAGATCGTAAATGCCACGACCCGAAGATATGCCGGCCGACGCGTTGAGGAAAACGGTTATCTCCGATCCCGCATTCCTGCCCCGATATCGATCCATGATTGCGCCGGTGATCTGGTGATTACCATTCACCAAAAACCGATCCCAACCCGCGCTTTTGGTTGTGCTGCAAGCGAATAAAATGACTTTTTGCTCTACTTATTTATTGGATTTAATACTCGATTTACTATATTGTCAAAGAGCTACTTGCACTATTACAGCCGATTGGAATGACAGTCAAAGTCCGGTTTAACTTTTTCGGGAATCCGCAACAAGAATCCCCGCGAGCATTGGAGGTACCTTTGAGCAAGCTTGCTATCAAGGTAAGTCTGCTGTTGCTGGTCATCTTGTCCGCAACGGCGCTGGCAGCGAACACCATCAAGGTGGGCGATGCCGGAAGTGGAATCACAATCCTGGGGCAGGACCCCACTGGCCTGACCGTCCGCGTTGACGTCGGGGAGTTGGAACTCGTTCCCGTCGCCACCAAGGCGGGACAGTTTGTGATGTTGAGTTCCAAGGAATTGCAGCTATCGCAGCGCGTCGGCGAGCCCGCCTTGCCGGTCGCCAACGAGTTGATTGCCGTCCCGGTGGGCGCTGAACTTCGGACCGAGGTTCTGGCGTCGGAAACGGTCGAATACAATCTTGCCGACTACGGCGTAACCGACCGCATCATCCCGGCCCAGCCGTCCCTCTCCAAGTCGGACAATCCCGATTTTGTCCCCTTTGAGTTCAAGGCGGACGTGTATGCCAAAGCCGGCTATCAGGCTCTGCCGGTTTCCTCGGCAACGATCGAGGGTACCATGCGCGGCTTGCGCGTCGGTTTCATCTCGGTCGCACCAGTTGAATACGACCCGGTTGCCAACCGGATTCGGGTTCAGAAGCAGATCACGGTGCGCGTGAATTTTGACAGCCCGGATTGGCAGGCTACAGAGAAGCTGTTTAACGACAAGTATTCTCCCGCCTTCGAAGCCGTTTATGCCCAGTTGGCCAATTATCCGATGCTGGGAGTTGGCGAGGAGAAGACCGACCTGACCAAGTATCCCATCAAGATGGTCATTGTCTCCGCGCGGATGTTTGAGTCGCAGTTGCAACCGTTCATCGCCTGGAAGATTAAGAAGGGCTTCAAGGTCATAGTGGCTTACACCGACGTGATCGGTTCGACGACGACGGCGATCAAGACCTACTTGCAGGGCATTTACAATGCCGGCACGGTTGAAGATCCAGCGCCGTCGTTTGTATTGTTCGTCGGCGATACGCCGCAGATTCCGGCCTGGACCGGCTCGGCGGCTTCCCACGAAACCGACCTGCGCTACTGTGAGTTTACCGGCGACAACATTCCGGAAATCTACTACGGCCGCTTCTCGGCCCAGAATACCGGTCAGCTTCAGCCGCAGATCGACAAGACTCTGGAATATGAACAATACACGATGCCGAATCCGGCCTATCTGAGCGAGGTCACCCTCGTGTCAGGCGTCGACGCCAGCTACGCGCCGACCTACGGGAATGGCCAGTTGAATTACGGCACCAATCTGTATTTCAATGCCGCGCACGGTATCACGCCGCATGTGTGGCTGTACCCGGCGTCGGATGCCGCCGGCGCGTCGGCGGCGATCATTGCTTCCGTCAATAGCGGCGTCGGCCTGGCCAATTATACCGCCCACTGCGGTCATGAAGGTTGGGGCGATCCCTCCTTCACCGTCAGCGACATCAACAACCTGACCAACATCCACGAATACGGCCTCGGCATCGGCAACTGCTGTCTGTCCAGCACCTACGATGAAAGCACCCCGTGCTTCGGCGAGGCCTGGATGCAGGGCGCCAACAAGGGCGGCGTCGGCTACATCGGCGCGTCGAACAATACCTACTGGGACGAAGACTACTGGTGGGGCGTCGGCGGCGGGAAAGCGGTCGTGGCGGCCGGTCCGGCCTACGATGCCACCAAGTTGGGCGCCTATGACGGCATGTTCCACGACCATGGCGAGCCGGTGAGTTCGCATTATGTCACGAACTACGCCATCAACATGGCCGGCTGTCTGGCGGTGCAGCAGTCGACCAGTTCGCGCAAGCAGTACTACTGGGAAGCCTACAATCTCTTGGGCGACCCGTCAGTGGCGGCATATCTGAAGGTCCCGACGGCGAACAGCGTCAGCTACGCCGGCTCACTGCTCATGACCGCGACCACGTTCACCGTGTTGGCGGACGCCGGCTCTTACGTCGGCATCTCGGCTAACGGCGTGCTTCACGGGGCCGGCTATGTCGACCAGAGCGGCTCGGTACAAATCGCCGTGACGCCGTTTGATCAGCCGGTGACGGCGGATGTCGTGGTCACCGCGCAGAACAAGATGCCGTACATCGGTACCGTCCAGGTGATCGCACCGGAAGGTCCGTATGTCATCTATCAGAGTCACGCCGTAAATGACGCCGCCGGCAACGGCGACGGCCTGGTGGACTTCGGCGAGTCAATCGTGCTCGGTGTCCAGTTGCAGAACGTCGGCCCTGATAACGCGCAGAATGTGGTTGCCACGTTGTCGAGCGCTGACGGTTACGTCACGATCACTGACGCGACCGAGAATTACGGCACGATCACCGGCAACTTCGGCAACGTCAATATCGCGAATGCCTTTGCCTTCACCGTCAGCCCCACCGCGCCGGATGGTCATAAGGTGACCTTCGATCTGTCGGTCAGCGGTACGGAGAAAGACACCTGGAACAGCCAGTTCATTATTACTCTCCATGCACCGAATGTAGTCTACGTTTCCTTTGCCGTGAGCGATCCGACCGGCAATAACAACGGCATGATCGACCCGGGCGAAACCGCCGACGTCGTCGTGACGCTGCAAAACACCGGCACCGGCGTGGCGCTCAACACGACCGCCAGCATTAGCGAGCTGGACGATTACGTTACGATCTCTGATGCCAACGGCACCTTCGGGACAATCGCCGCGGGCGGCGGCAGCGCCAGCAACAGTGGCGACGTCTTCACGGTGAGTGCGCAGGCGTCAACGCCGATGGGGCACGCCGTCAACTGCAAGCTCGACCTGGTCGGCAGCGGCGGCTTTGCCACGACGCTTTACTTCTCGATTACCATCGGCGATCGCGTCGTCTTCTTCCTGGAAGACTTCACCGTCGAACAGGGTTGGACCGGCCTCGGCGGCGCCTCGGAATGGCAGATCGGCCCCGCAATCGGCGGTACCGGCGGCTCGGGGAGTCCTGACCCGTCCGACGACCACACCGCGGGTCCGGAGAACATGATCCTGGGCAACGATCTCACTTCCGCCGGCTCCTACAATGCCGGAATCGGCTCCACCAACTGGGTCTACTCGCCGGTCATCGACTGCAGCAATGCCACCGGCGTCTTCATGACCTACTACCACCAGTTGGGGTGCGAGTCCTCCAGCTACGACCATGCCTACCTCGAAGTGTGGGACGGCACCGCCTGGATTCAGCTCTATGCGAACGGCGCCACTAACAGCGAGTCGCAGTGGACCGAATCGGTGTACGATCTCGGCCAGTCCGCCGACGCGAATCCGGAATTCCAGATTCGCTTCGGTCTCGGCCCGACCGACGGTTCGGTGCAGTATAACGGCTGGAGCATCGACGACATCTCGCTCAAGGGCTATGTCAGCGGCAGCGGCGGCACGGCGTCCGTGCAGATGGTGACGACCGCGCTGGTCGACAGCTTGGTCGAGGCTGCCACGCACGTGAAGAACGTGGTCGTGCGCAATATCGGTCAGGCAACGCTGCGCATCCGCTTCACCCCGGCAGTGAGCTGGATGACCTGTGCGTCCGCCAACAACTATATCCCGATCGGCGACAGCCTGATCTTCCCGGTGACTTTCAACGCCACCGGCCTGACTCCGGGCAATTACGACGGTCTGTTGAATTACGCCTCCAACGATCCGGTGCACGTTACCGGCAGTCTCAATGCCAGCCTGCATGTGTATGCGCCACAAATCGCGGTGGCGCCGGCGGCGATCAGCAAGTCGATTCCGGTGGGCGGCGTCGACTCGACCCTGGTGACGGTGAACAACACCGGGATGGGCCGTCTCACCTATCAGTTGGCGTGCGAATTCTACGGTAAGCCGGCATTCGCACGACCGGTTGCCGATGCCACCTCTACCCCGATCGGCTATCGGATCGACGAGTCCGATAAGGGCACGTTCGAGGAGCCGTATTTCGCCGAGGTCACCAAGGGCAGCGGCGGACCCGACCTGGCTGGACACATCTGGGTTGACTCGGATGATCCGCAAGGTCCGGATTACCAGTGGATCGACATCGCCGCGACCGGTACCAACATTACCGGTCTGACTGACGACAATTTCGTCGGCCCGTTCCCGATTGGTTTCAGCTTCCCGTACTACGGCAGCATGTACACCGAATTCTATGTCAGCGGTAACGGCTACATCGGCTTCGGACCGAGCACCAGCTACGGCGATCGCAATAACGTCGCGATGCCAACGGCGGCGGCGCCGAACAACATCATCGCCTGGTGCTGGGACGACCTTAACATCGCCGATGTCGACAACCCGGGCGGCCGCGTCGTTTATCAGGTCGTCGAGGGCAATCTCGTGGTTTCCTTCCTGAACTACCCCGAATACGAAAGCGCCACGAATCCCGGCGATGTCATCACCGCTCAGGTGATCCTGCTGGCTGACGGCAACGTCAAGATCCAGTATCAGTCGATTGCCGCGGGGTTTGACGTACTCGGCTGCACCATCGGCATGGAGAACGCCGCCGGAACGGATGGTTTGCAGGTCGCTTACAACGCGGCTTACTTGCATAACCAACTGGCGATCCTGCTCGGCGATCCGATTCCGACCTGGATGGATCTGCATGTCAACGGCGGCACCATTGCGCCGAACAGCAGCGGCAGTTTCTGGGTGTATTTCGACGCCCTCGAAATGGTCGACTCTACCTGCGGCGGATCGCTGGAAATCTCGTCGAATGATCCGGCTCAGCCGCTGATCGATGTGCCAGTCACCCTGCGCGTCGGCGCCACCTACATGGCGGGCGACGCCGACAACAATCAACTGGTAAACATCAGCGATGCGGTTTACCTGATCGGCTATATCTTCTCCGGTGGACCGGCACCCGACCCGTTGGAGGCGGGTGACGCCGACTGCAGTGGTGCTGTCAACATTTCCGACGCAGTCTACTTGATCAATTATGTCTTCTCGGGCGGCCCCGCGCCGTGCGCGAAGTAGCCGCTTCAATCCGGTTTACCACCCGGTAACTCAACGCCCGGAGTCGGAACGACTCCGGGCGTCCTTTTTGCGGAAAGCACAAAGTCGTCTGATTCTGCGATCAAGAGAAGTTGGTCGCCCACCGCAACGGTGCGTATAACTCTTGTAGTCAGTCGTCTTCGGCTGAGCTGGTTAACCCAGACCCTGCCCCTGGAGCTTCACTCGCGCAGATAACAAGTTGGAGACGGGTGCCGGCGGCGCATCGACACGATCTTGTGTGTCGGAACGCCCGTCCGGAGACATATCCGCAAATCACTTTAAGGAGAACGACATGCTCATTTATGTGGGGAATTTAGCGCAGGAAACGGTCAGTGGTGACTTGCGCCGCGAGTTTGAAGCGTTCGGTGAGGTCACGCGTGCGGCCGTTATCAATGATCGTTCGACGCGTACGTCGGCCGGTTTCGGCTTCGTTGAGATGGTGACTCAGGCGGGAACGGATGCAGCCCTCCGGGGAATGGTTGGCAGACAGATCCATGGTCGCTTGCTGGCAATCCGGCGCACCCAGCGGGTGCCCGACGTGAAGCCTGAGTCGGCGCCATCGGCTTAACTTCGTGAACAGCCGATGTCTGAGCGTCTTTGGCAGCGATCGCCTTCGTCAGAAGTAAATTACTTTGGGATTTTGCCGAGAACTACGTATAACGATCGAGAATACAATCTCTCTCTTTAGTTCTGCTCAAGCTTTGTCCTCAGAAAACAATCCTTGCTCATAATTAATCAGAAGATTCGCGCAATCCTGCGCTTAATCACCAATTCTCCCTGCCGTCGTGATTTCCGTCACTGCGGCAAGGGCGACAAGCAAGGAGTTGACATGAACATTCATGTAGGAAACCTCGCCCCCGAAACGGTCGACGCCGACCTCCGTAAGGCCTTTGAAGCTTTTGGAACCGTGACCCGAACTCACATTATTATGGATCGGGCCACCAGCCAGTCGCGGGGATTCGGCTTTGTGGAGATGGCGACTCAAGCCGAAGGCGAAGCCGCGATTGCCGGTTTGTCCGGCAAGGAACTGATGGGGCGCAAGTTGGCCGTCAGCGTGGCTCGCGGCAAGACCGAGGGCGGAGTACCAAGAGCATAGTCCCGGGACTGCGGCCAGCGCCGATCTCGCTGCAACGATCGCGCAGCCGCAACCTGAGATCTGAGTCTGCCCAGCGGCAGGAGTTTCACAGCTCTTGCCGCTGATCGCTTGAGCCCGGAATCGCGTTCGCGTCTTTAATCAAGTAGAATTGCGAATCTGACAAGTGAGAATCTCGCCGATGTAGAATCGATGATAATCCTTGCGAGGATAACAGTCGGCGATTTCCGGTGCCAGAAATTGCCCCGGCCTGAGGTCGTCGCTGTAGATCTTGCGACACTCGAACACCAACCGCGCTTCAGCGAAGTAGATTGCGCCATGCTCGGACACGATCGGCGTCAGTCCGGCAATCGTCATCTTGTCGACATCCCGCCCCGAGACCGTCCCCAGATGCCGCAGGACCTCGCGATATTTTTCGTCAAAGAACGACAGTGAAAACACGCTGCTCCGTTCGATGAACTGGTAGGTGTGGCGCGTCGGCCGCACGAAACAGATGCAGATTTTCTTATTCCAGAGTTCACCGACGGCGCCCCAGGAGGCGGTCATCGTATTGTAGGACGCGCGCGTCCCGGCGGTGATCAGCATCCAGTCGTCGGCAATCAGTTTGAAGGCGTTATCGGTCAGCCGGCGCGGATCGATGATGGCAAGGGGATTGGTCACGATTCGTCTCCGTTGCAAACAAGTTGTGTCAGCGGCAAGATAGCCGATTCGGCGAGCGGATGAAAATCCATAATTCTCTCCTGTTTTTATCATAAAGCGATTGACGGCGCCACGGTGGCCGGCGAGTTTGCTCGCGGGCCGCATAAGGGAGGTTGCCGTGTACGCGCAAAGGGCGCGCCAAATGTTGGCGCAGATGTTGAATGATCCTGAGGCCCAGTTTCGCGCCGGCCAATTGGAGTGCATCCTTGATTGCGTCCGGCAGCATCGCCGCTTGCTGTTGGTGCAGAAGACCGGCTGGGGCAAAAGCTTCGTCTATTTCATCGCCACCAAACTCCTGCGCCAGGAGGGCGCTGGTCCCACCCTGCTCATCAGTCCCCTGCTGTCGCTGATTCGCAACCAGATTGCCATGGCGGCTCGTATCGGCATTCGCGCGGACAACCTCGACTCCACCAACCAACCAGAATGGCCGCGGCTGATCGAACAATTGCGCAACGACGCCTGCGATATTCTCTTTGTATCCCCCGAGCGGCTCGGCAATCAGGAATTTCAAGCGGGAGTCCTGCCGGCAATACCGCGCGGCATCGGATTGTTCGTCGTCGACGAGGCGCATTGCATTTCCGATTGGGGGCACGACTTTCGCCCGGACTATCTCCGCATTCGCGATTTCATCCGGCACGCGCCGCCGCCGGTGCCGGTGCTTGCCACGACCGCCACCGCCAATGAACGCGTCGTGGCAGATATTGTGGCGCAACTGGGCTTGGAGCTAAGAGTCGTTCGCGGTCCGCTGATCCGCGAATCGCTGCGACTGCAGATCATCGAGCTGCCGTCCTATGCCGACCGGCTCGCCTGGCTGGCGCAGTACGTGCCGATGCTTCCCGGGTCCGGGATCATCTACTGCCTGACCAAGCACGACTGCGAGCAAGTGTCCGAATGGTTGGCGGAGAACGGAATCTGTGCGCCGGCGTACCACTCTTCACTGCTGGAAGATGAAGCGGAGAACAACGTGTTGCGGTCGGAGCGCGAAGAGATGCTGCAGCGCAACGCGGTCAAGGCCCTGGTCGCGACCGTCGCCCTGGGCATGGGCTACGACAAGCCGGACCTGGGTTTCGTCATTCACTTCCAGCGCCCCGGGTCGATCGTCGCCTACTATCAGCAGATTGGCCGCGCCGGCCGCGGCATCGATAACGCCACTGTCGTGCTTTTGCACGGCGCGGAGGATGACGAGATCATCGAATTCTTCATCGCCAGCGCATTTCCGGCGGCCGGCGCAGTTGCTGAAATTGCAGCAGCGCTTGCACGCAACCCGGCCGGAATGACGATTCCCGAACTGCTGAGTCAGGTCAACCAGTCGCCGACACGGATTGAGCGCTGCCTGCGCTATCTGGAAGTTGATGGAATCGTCGCCCGGACGGGACCGCGCTATAGCTTGCGTCGCGGGGCTCGTCCCAATTTGGATCTCCGGCGCCAGGCGCTGGTCACCGATCAGCGTTTTCGCGAACTTGCCTTAATGCGCGAGTTCTGCACCCATGCGGGATGCTCGATGGAGTTTATCGCCCGCGCGCTTGACGATGCCACTGCCC
Source organism: Candidatus Zixiibacteriota bacterium (assembly GCA_020853795.1). NCBI lineage: Bacteria > Pseudomonadati > Candidatus Zixiibacteriota > Candidatus Zixiibacteriota bacterium. Next base: position 8,705 of record JADYYF010000069.1, on the reverse strand, counting down.
GTCCCTGCGGACGCTGCGCCCACTGCTCCGGCGCGATCGTGTCGACGCAGATTGATCCCGAACTGCGGAAGCAGGCAGTGGACTTCCTCAAGGGATCGGAATACATCATCCTGCCGCGTCAACGCTGGCCGGCGCGCGGGGCGACGCATTGGGACTGCGGGACAATCAAGCCCGAACTGCAACTGGAACCGGGACGGGCGCTGTCGCTGTACCTGGACGCCGGCTGGGGACACTCCGTTCACGACGGCAAGTACCGCGATCAGCACTTCGGCGACGATCTCGTGCAGGCCGCGGCGGAGCTGATCTGCACTCGCTGGCGACCGACACCCTATCCGAAGTGGCTGACGGCGGTACCGTCGTTGCGTCATCCGCAATTGGTGCCGAATCTGGCCGAGCGGTTGGCGGCGCGCCTGCACATCCCTTACCAGCCGGTGCTGATCAAGACGCGGCCGACGGCCGAGCAGAAGTTGATGCAGAATCGTATGCAGCAGGTGCGCAATCTGGCCGGAGCCTTTGCGGTGCGAAGGGAGCAGATGTTACCGGGAAGCGTCCTGCTGGTTGACGATATCGTGGACTCGCGCTGGACGATGACGTATACTGGTGCACTGCTGCGCGCAGCCGGTGTGCCACGCGTCTTCCCGTTTGCGTTGGCACTGGCCAATCATGGATTCGGCGGATCATAGGGAGAAGTGTACAGCGATGCATCTTTTCGACAACAGCCTTGCGACCATTCTGCTCTGCTCGCCGCTGGCACTCTCACCCGGATCACGGTATGCGCCGCTCGACCGCAAGGAATGGCAGGCGCTGTTATCGAGCCTCGCCGTTGCGCACGCTGTTAGCGTCGGCGCGCTACTTGATCTGGATGAGCGGCAAATGGCGGAACTGCCCGCCGTCGATGTGGCGCTGGCGGAACGACTGGCCGCGCTTCTGGCTCGACGCGCACAGGCCGAATCCGCAATCAGCACCCTGGAGGAAGCCGGGATGTGGATCATGACGGCATTTGAGCCTGACTACCCTGCAGGTTTCACGCAGCGCCTGCGCGAGCGCGCGCCGCTGGTGCTGTTTGGTGCCGGCGATATCGGGCTAAACCAGGGTCGCGCGATCGCCGTGGTGGGTTCGCGCGATGTCACGCCCTCGGGCGAACGTTTCGCGCGGCGTCTTGGCGAGCTCTGTGCGGCTGATGGATTGCTGGTCGTCTCCGGCGCAGCGCGCGGTGTTGACCGGCTGGCGATGTCGGCTTGCCTTGAGACAGGCGGCAGCGCGATCGGCATCGTTGCCGACAGCCTGGCAAAGACTGCCGCATCCAGCGAAATTCAACAGGCGCTGAATGATCACCGACTCTGCTTAATGTCGCCGTATCTGCCCGATGCGCCGTTCAGTGCCGGCAATGCCATGGGTCGGAACAAACTGATCTACGCGCTGGCGAACTTCGCGATCGTCGTCGACAGCGCTCGCGAGCGCGGGGGTACCTGGAACGGCGCGATCGAGAACCTCAGCCGCCGCTGGGTGCCGATGTTTGTTCGCAGCGACAGCGACGCCGCTCCCGGCAACAGCGAACTCCTTCGCCGCGGCGGCCTGCCGCTTGCGACCAACGATCTCGCCGGCACAAGATCGTTACTCACGTTACTGGATTCTCGGCATAACGAGTTGGCGCGTGACGAGGCGCCCGACTCGACAGTTCAGCAACAATCGGATACGGTCGCTCTCGTCGCGGAGCTGCTCGAATTCCTGCGCCTCCCGCGGAAGGTTGCCGAGGTGGCAGCGCATCTGGATATTTCCATCGCGCGCGCCCGGAATCTGCTGACAGAAGCAGTGATCGCCAATCAGGTAATTGTCGTTGCGAAGCATCCCGCCACATATCAAATTGCCGCAAACGGCCGGGCCGGCGACTTGTTCTCTTCCGGCAAATGATCTGGCCGCTTTCGATCCACTCTCGGAGGAATGATGTACTACATCGTCACTGCGGTGTTACTGCTCTTCGCCTGCAGTTGCGCATCGGCGCAAGATTTGCCGCTCATCGATTCCGCGCTCGCGCAAGTCGGGATGACCCATGCCGATGTGCGCTTCGATCAGGACGAGATGGCAACCTGGGGCGGCGATCGCTGGCGACTGACCTACTTTACGATGCTTCATCAAAACCCATTCAAACTTCCGAAGTACGGCGCCGTGACACTCGAGGCTCTGGCGAGCGCCGGCGGCAACATCGCGGCGTTAGTGGCTGATGCCGGCCGCAAGATCGACTGCCCGGTGCGGCGCGGTCTCATCGGCGATCCGCTGGAGAAATACACGCAGACCGCCGGTCAGCCCGGTGGGAAATCGCTCGCGCGCAGCTTCGAACTTCTGCCCGCGCCGAATTACGACCAGCTGAACGAAAAGATCGGCCTGCTGATCGCCTTGACGCAGGACAAGGAGTTCAGCTTCAATCTTGCGTATGGCAGTATCGAAAGCGAGTTGCGGCGACAGACCTTTCAATTTTTCGTCGCCGACAGCCAGAAGTACAATGATTTGGTCGAAGCCTACGCCGAGTCGGTTGATTTCAGTCGCCTGATCGGCGGCGCCGAAGACATCGCCGAAGCACTTCGCCGGCTGGCCGACTCACTCGAGTTTTGCAACTTGCCGGAGCAACGGCTGGAGCTGCCGACTGCCGCCGGATTGGTGGTGATCGGAACCGCTGCCGCCGATGACTACGACTACACCGATCCGCCGCTGTTGATTCTCGACCCCGGCGGCGACGATCGTTATCGCATCTCTGGATTCCCTTCTCACTATCCATTGACGGCGATTCTCGATGTTGCGGGACAAGACAGCTATTCTTCCACCGATTCCACTTCTCCGGGGATCGGCGGCGCCGTCTTCGGCATGGCAGTGGTGATCGACAAATCGGGCAACGACACTTACGACGCCGTCAACGTCGCGCAAGGCGGCGGTATCTTCGGGGTCGGGATCGTCTTGGACAATGAGGGCGATGACCACTATCGGGCGAAGGGATTTGCGCAGGGTTGCGGTATTTTCGGCGCAGGGATCCTCAGCGACGGGACCGGCAACGATTCATTATACTGCTGGCAAACCTCTCAGGGATACGGCTACACTCGTGGCTGCGGGATGTGCCTGAACGCCGCCGGCAACGATGTTTACATTGCCGAGGACAGCATCCTGTTCAGCCCCGGGCAACAAACGCAGGAACACAATTCATCGCTGGCGCAGGGGGTCGGATTTGGTAAGCGCGCCGACTATCTCGATGGTCACAGTTGGGCCGGAGGGGTTGGCATCCTGTGTGATCTCGCCGGCGATGACCGCTACCGCGCCGGGCTGTTTGCGCAAGGCTGCGGTTACTGGTTTGCGCTCGGCATGTTGCTCGATGGCGCCGGTAACGACGACTACTATAGCGTCTGGTACACGCTCGGATCGGGAGCGCATTTCGCGATCGGCTATCTCGATGACTTTCAGGGCGACGACACCTACAATGCGACGATGAACATGTCGATCGGATCCGGCCATGATTTCACGATCGGTTATCTCAACGAGCGGGCGGGCAACGATGTTTACCTTGCTCCCGGTTTGTCCCTTGGGGGCGGCAATTTCCAGGGCATCGGTATCTTCCACGACTGGGCCGGCGACGACCGCTATACAGCGACGGGCGGATTCAATGTCGGCGGAGCGCGCGGCCTCGATCAGGGTGCGCGGCGCTACCTGAATACGTTCGGGGTCTTCGTGGATGGCGGCGGCAATGACAGTTACCGGGGCACATCGGCTTCAAATCACCGGCGCTGGATCAGCCTCAAGCCCGACTCCACAGGGCCGGGCCCTTACGAAATCGGCGTCGGCATTGATCGGTAGCGCTGTCCACGGCCGGAACCACCCAAAGGACCGCTGCCCCCGCCGGTTGGGAAGCCCTCTGATCCCAACCGGGGGGTTCGTAGAGGCAATGAGGGATCAAGGTTCATTTCTGAATTCGCTCAAGCGCCCTTTTCGCCTCTTTCCTTACAAGCGCTCTGGGATGTTCGAGGAGTCGCTTGATCGGCTCAGTTGCGCGTCTTGATCTCATTTTTCCCAAGGCGATAACAGCATGTGCGACGACTTCGTCATCGTCCAGGAGCGTCAGCAGCGTCTGTTCAGCAATGTCGCTCCTGATCTTCCCAAGAGCCAGCACGAACATCTCTCGCGCCTTCCCATTCGACTTGTCGGTCACAATCCTGGCAACTTCGGAAACCAAGTCATCTGTCATAACAACATCGACGCTATTTCCGATCACCCAGCGCAGGGCGAACTCCGATCTCGGCGTGCGATCGAATTCCTTGATCAGGCTCGGCCCCGCTTTCCCGCGAGCCTCGCGTGTCGCAAGGCCTCGAACGACCCCTTCCTTCACCCTTGGATCCTTGATAGCATCACCGAGCAGACCGATCAGGATTTCAATGACTTCCGGAGACCTCTTCCGGATGTTTAAGATGTCGTAAACATCATCAAGAACAAGACCTACTCTCGCAAGGGCCGCTTTTGCCCGCTCGCCATCACTGTTCATCGAATTGGCCCTCATACCATGCATTGATGTGACTGTTGCCGATAGCTCGGATAGCTTACAGAGTAAGACAGACTGCCTCCGTGCCCATTGCCTCCCCCGGTTGGGACGCCCTCTGATCCCAACCCGGGGAGATGGTCAATGCGATCATGTCCAAAACGATCAGCGTAGCCTTTTGCGGTCTATCGACCGCGACTACGACCTCTGCTATCCTGAACTCACGCCGAGATTACGTATCCTCGCGCTTTATCGATTCAATGGCTTTCGCTGCCCACGACGTGGATAATTCGCCCTGGTCAGGGTGACACATTGTTGCGAAAATCGTTAAGTCTGGCCACACAAGATAATAGTAGAGCCAGGACCAGCCCTCTTCATCAGTAAAAACTGCGCCCGCTCCATCGGGCGACTCGACTTTTAGGTCTACTGTCTGCACGTGTCCGACGTCTTCGCCAGCCGTGCGCTCCTGTAGGCGAACCGCTGCCGAGACTTGTTCACCATGGACTCGACGTTTGCTCGAAAGCTGCAATAGAACCTCTTCGTTGTCCTGCCAAAAACTCGTTACCTCCCCATCCGTCTCTCGTCGAATTCGCGGCGGTAGCTCCACCGAATAACTTTCGCTCACTCTGATTCTCATCTTGGTGCCTGACTTGAATCCAATCATTCTTTCCGATCGTAAGTTGTCAATTCTGTCTTGTGCGCGCGCCCGGATCCGCTCCTCAGACTCCTTTCTGAACTGTTTTAGCGGCTTCGCTAAGACGGCCGGAATGGTCACCTGAGCCCGGCCAGACAACTCTCGATGGCCCCCGCCGGTTGGGAAGCCCTCTGATCCCAACCGGGGGGTGCATCACGGTGGAGGGTGCATCGCGAGAAGTTCATTGCCCGGCTAGGCGTACCCAGCCGCGTCAGCAGACTCTCGCTGGTCGAGTGCAAATCGAAGCATGCCCCAATTGCCGTTGGAGAAAGCCACGATTCACCTCGCAAACTGGATTACTCATCTCCATCTATTGACGCACCAGCATAATTCTGCCAGCGAGTCGATTCTTGATGAGTCTGGCCCGAACTTGAGATGTCTGTTCGTCGCAGCACCACCGGGTCATGTATCGAAACTCCTTTCGCGAACTGCCCAATGAATATCTCTCACCTACCACGCAATCAAGTTTATTTGATTGTCGGTTGCTCGTTCCAATTCAAGGGACATCCAGTGTGCCCTTCTCCCACTCGTGCAGAATACCCTTGGCTTCAAAGCTGGCAACGGGGTAATCGCCCCGTGCTAGCGATCGGAGGACTTCTAGAGCTCGATTTTCCATGGTAGAAAGTAGGTACGTGGCAGAGGCGCACCTAACGGAAGCGTTCGGATTTTCCAGCAGATTAACGAGAAGCGTTCGATCCCCCCGCTCTACGAGCAATCTATAAGCAGCAACCGATTTCCTGTAGAAACGGTTAGCTCGCCTGAAGTCAGACTTGAGCATAGCCTCATGTCGTGCGACAGTTGCGTCAATAAACGTCTCTAATAGTGTCTCATGTGAGGATTTGCGACTCATCGGACCTCTCTCCACCTAATTGTCATTCTGACGGCATTCATTCTGATTCCGCTGAATTCAGTTCTCTGCAGCCTCCCAAAGCACATCACGCAGATGTTCTGCGCCCCTCTCCTTCTGCAGCGCTCGCCTCTCGGCAGCTGTCATCTGCTTGATTGCCTCCTCGATCGCCAATTCGCCGTAATACACTTGTTCTTCCCAACTCTTGCCTATTAGCCACTCGCGCAGAACTTTCCCGCCGGTGAACTTCTGGATCGATGAGAAGATGGCATTAACTCGTAAGTGAACCGCAGTTGGAAGTCTTACGATGTTTTGGGTACTATGCACTGCAGTCGCCGCAAATTGGCCGATCTTGTTTTGTTCGACAATATGGTGCCACACCATGCCTGGTCCAGCTGGTCCCATGGCCTTCTTGAAAGCTCGGAAAGTCTGAAATCCGACTATTCCGATGTCAGTTAATGTGCCAATCTTCTTTGCAGCATCGCTCGCTGCATCTGCACCTCGCCTGAACCATCCGCTGGATGGCACTATCGGAAAGATAGCTGCTACGTCGAGAGTCGCCCAACCCGCGTTCTCCCACGATGGCTCTTCAACCAGATCCTTAACGCTCATTGCGGCAAAAGCGACGTCAATTACGTCCCAGATTGTCCTCCCATCCGGATCCACATGCTTCAGCGGATTGTTTGCACAATACGCATAGGGACTCAGGCTGGGATACTCGCCGGCAGCCGGGTCAAGCGCCAGGAAGCGGCCAAGCTCCGGATCATTGCCGCGCCGGATTATTCACGATCGTCGGCATTCTCAACGATGAACTTCTTCGGCACCTCCATTCCGTTTTGCCCCCGCCGGTTGGGAAGCCCTCTGATCCCAACCGGGGGGTTCGAATTGCACGCCTCGGTTTCTCCAAATTTTGCGACTTGGGGCGTGCATCAATTGTCTGCAGCGACAGCGAAAGCTGTTCCGGATCGACAGTGTGCCTAAATCTTAATCCTTTCCCCGCTTTGTCCGCGGAACGACATCATACTTGATGAATTTATTGGTTGAAGTCCGTAATTCATTTCCTCGGTTGCGCCAGTCGACAGCGCCCGGCGACACGTGAACGTCGCGGTAGGTGAAGACCCTCCCGTCCTCGATGGTACAGGTCAACATGCAATCCTTCGCGAAAGTCTTCTTCAGCGAGCGCGTCAGTTGGTGATACCACCGTACAACCGGTTCTGCCTGGACACCAAAATACTCGTACCATTGCTTCCCCGAGATCGCCAGTTGTCCTTGAAAGAGCGCAGTCTCTTTGAGAATCAACGACGGGAGAAACTGCACTGCCAGCGAGCGGGCGAACTCAAGCTCCTTGAAAAAGGGGGTTTGCCTGAAAATGGGCGACTCAATGCTTGGCCTTCCAAAATCGAGTTCCATGAGTGATTCGTCGTCAAACTTCAAACTGCCGATTCTCTCAAGGACTTCGGCCCCCGATACCAGCCGTGAATCGTTGCCTCGCATGCGAATCCAGCACCAGACGTCGTCACCGCAAAAGGTTTGTCGCAGCCATTCTCGTTGCTCGCCGGGCATCATGAAGAATTCAATGGGCATGTTCCTTCTCCCAGACCTCACTCTTCCATTGGAACGAAGCGAGTTGTTTGCCCCGTTCTCTGAAGATCTTGTAATGCCTCGTTTTCCCTGGGGACAGGGCTTCCATTCTTTGCCGTCCTTCCCACATTTGTGTAAACCACGTTACCAGATGGATCCCTGGACTGAATATCTGGAAACCGATGTTCTTTCTTCCCACTAGGTGTGTTTACTCTCTTCTCCGATCCACCTCCTCCGGCATCAATTTTGTGGCCTTCGCCTTCAAGGCGGGCAGCCTCATCCTTGACGGCCGAGCGATGATCTTGGCCGCCGAGTCTTCCGCCTCTCGAAAAGAGATTCGCGAGCCCGCCAGCTGCCATGCCGGCTCCATGGCCCGCAACCACAACCCCGGCTCCGGCGACCGGAACTCCAACCGCCGCCGCGGTGCCACCGCTTCCTGCAGTCCCTGCGACCCCTACAACTACAGCTTCAGCCCCGGATAAGGATTCTAGGCCGCCAACGGCTACGCTCGCAACGTCTCCCAGGTCTTGGCCAAGACTATAGTGACTCGGATTCTCAGGAGTATAGTCTGACCGCTTGTCGGCCAGACCCAACGACAGATTGTCTGCAAAAGCGCGAATAGCACCCTGAATCACATCAAGAAAGTTGTTGCCGTCCGTATCCACAAGTCCAAGCGGATTGTTCGCACAATACGCATAGGGACTCAGGCTGGGATACTCGCCGGCAGCCGGGTCGAGCGCCAAAAATCTGCCGAGTTCCGGATCATAGTAGCGCGCGCCATAATAGTATATGTCAAGACCGCCTTCCTTGTCCAGCGGCTTGGACGTATACCGGTATGCCTGATTCGTACTCGTTTGCTCGGATACCAAAGTCCCGAATGAGTGGTACCAGTACCGGTCCTCAAGCAAACCGGTGGAATCGATCACCACTCGGGTCGAACCCAGGTGGTCACTCAGATAATAGTGCAGCTTGCCGGAGGCGTCACGCATGGCAATCCGAGTCCCGCCGGCATAGATAAACCTGCGGGCAGCGCCGGAAGGAGCCGGCGACGTCTGTTCCGCAAGAACCTT